>NC_022444.1:1025838-1182241 GCF_000468495.1 Megalodesulfovibrio gigas DSM 1382 = ATCC 19364 | reverse complement strand
TTGTGCAATATGCGGGCTAGACACCAGTGGTCCCGATGCGCAATTACGTGCGAAGGTGCTTCGTGGAATTGATGCTATCGCCAAGGAGCTTCCAAAACGGCACGACTGGCGTGAAGTAATGACCGTGGGACTTGATGGTGGAGGCGATCTCTCGTTTTTGGTTCAAGCCCCAAATTTTCGAGCTTTTCCGGCGGGGAATTACTTTGGCGTGTCCTCGATTGTGCCAGCTTGGGGATATGGTTGGCGTTCTCTCTTCAGGGATGAGAAGATCTATGACATCCTTTCTTGGTTTTTACACTATGCTAGGCAATATATTCACCGTTCAAATGTCGCACGGGTTCTAATGATCGCGTGGGAGGAGCACTCCAAAATCTTACACCCCTTTGGATCGCGCACAGTGTCTCTTAGGTATGGTCCACAAAGGCCAATGACTTCCGCTCAAAACGCTCTTGATGTATCAATGAACGCGCTTCGCCCGTCCTCGACCATTGACCATGATTTCATCTTTAACAGCATTCCGCTGTCGAACTCTGCCTGGATCAACCGGAATATGCTCGACCCGTATGTGCATCAAGCTGCTTTCCATTGCCTCAGGGGCCATAACCTGCGACACCATTCATTTGATGTCGAAGCGGTGGTGGCGTTTGACTGCGCCATCCAGTCCGTGGCTCGATTGCTACGCAATGGGGGCAAAATATCGCGGCGGCAATTATGTAAGGCTCTTGGGCTCCCTAGTGAAGCCGGCAGCTTGGCTGAATACATGTATTTTCTTAGAAACGAATTCGGTGCGCACGCCGGAGGATGGCGTTGGTGGGACGCCGGGGAAATGGTTGGAGAAAACATCGAAGATATAGCCAACCTTGCTGACGAAATCCTTGCCAAGGCTGCCGATGCCGAGGTTCACATGCGGGCCGTAGAGCCTGATCCTGTGGATTGGGCCGGGTGGTTTTTTCAGCATTTTAAGATGCTGTGGGACACTGTTTGGTTTGAAAACTTTGATCGTTGGAACGCTCAGCACCAGTAGAGGCGATGTGCGCGGACACACAACCGTACCAGGAGAAGTGGCCTAGTTGCTTTTACCAGTAAGTGTGAAAGCAAGATGGAGAGGAGACGCATCTGTTGTTCGCTGTGCCAGGGGCAGATAGGGATAGCCTCCCTCGACCGCACCTCCGCCCACCAATCCCCACCCTGTCAACGGCGTGGATGTAGACCTTGTGTGGTCAGCAAGAAAAAAGGCTTGAAGCGTGAACTTCAAGCCTTAGATGCCTGGTGGCGTCCCCAAGGGGATTTGAACCCCTGTCGACGGCGTGAAAGGCCGTTGTCCTGGACCAGGCTAGACGATGGGGACGCACTATAGGTGGCTGGGGGACAAGGATTCGAACCTTGGTTAACGGGGCCAGAACCCGTCGTCCTGCCGCTAGACGATCCCCCAGCAGCGGAAAAGAGGTTCTACTTAATTCCGCGGGAATCGTCAAGCCCCTGCCACAACTTTTTTTTCGCTACACCGCAGCGGCCAGGCGGCGGGTGCGCTTCTTCAACTTGTTGATCTTGCGGCGCAGGGAATCGCGTTCCTTGACGGTTTCAAGGGCGGCCTTCTGCACGCGCATTTCACGGATGGACTTCTTGATCTGGTGGATCTGCGCCTTGTAGGGGGACACCTTGCCGGCTTCTTCGGTCATGCCGAAGGCTTCCTTGATGGCCCCAATGATGGCGTCTTTGTCCATCCCGGAAACACCGGTGATCATGGGCAGCTTGGCGATGACGAGATCGCGCAGCTCTTTGGCGGTCATCTTGTCCAGGGGCTTTTTGAGCCCGAGATCTTCAAAGGAAATTTCTTCAGCCATGGTCTTCATCCTTATACATGCTCCTCCGCGAGCGGAGGCTGCGTTCATCCAACGTCCCTGCCAGTCACCATCTTCACGTAGGCCCGGTACGCCTTGACCCAGGGAGTGTCTCCCGTGGCCAGACGCGCCAGGGCCGACGGGGTTCCCAGTTCGCCGATTGCGTCCGGCGTGGGCACTGGGAGCGGCGGCGTTGGCGCAGGCTTTGCGTTCAACGGAGTCCGGTTCATTAGCAGCTCACCCTGGACGTTGTCAAACAATTCTTGCCCTAAAAATCGATGCACGTCGTATAAAATTTGTGGCGCGTAGAACACCAGCTCGTGCATGCCCATGGCATCCTCCACACCCACGCGCAGCACACCCTGGTGCGAGCCCATCGGATGCGCCCAGGCGGCGATCTCCGGCCCCACGGCGGTTTCCCACTCGCGCCACAGCCGCACCAGCGCCAACCCCTCGGGCGCACCGGGGATGCGGGTGAGCAGCGAATCCGCCAGGGCCTGCGCACTGGCCTGGCCGGCATGTTCACGGGTGCGTGCCATGCAGCCACTGTAGCCGATTTTTTCTGCTTGACAATATGGAGGATGTAAGGAAATAGTTATATCAACATTTCTTGATATGCAAACATCCTGAACCAAGCGCCCCCATGCACCTCCTCGAATGTCATAAGGCCCTGGCCGACGAAACACGGCTGCGTCTCTTCCATCTGCTGGCCCACCACGAACTCAATGTGGGCGAGATTCTGGATATCGTACAGATGGGGCAGAGCCGTGTGTCGCGCCATTTGAAGATCCTGGCCGATGCCGGGCTGGTGAATGCCCGCCGGCATGGCGCGTGGGTGTTTTACGCCCTGGCGCCGGAGGGCGAGGCCGCGCCGTTTGTCCGGGCCATGCTGCCCTTGCTGGGGTCCTTGCCCACGGCGGCTGCGGATCTGGACGCCGCCCGGCTGGTGGTGGAGGAGCGCGCCCGGCAGACGCGCCATTTTTTCGATGCCCTGGCTCCGCGCCTGGACATCATGCAGCAGGAGATGCTCGGCGGGGCAGAGGTGGCCGGCCTGGTGCTGGAGGCCTTGCCCGGTGCGCCGGCCTGCGCCGTGGTGGCGGATCTGGGCTGCGGCGCCGGGGCGCTGCTGCCCGGTCTGCTGGCCAGGGCCGGGCGCGTTATCGGGGTGGACAGTTCCGCCCGCATGCTGACCCAGGCCACGCGGTTGTTGCAGCGCGAGGGCCTGCCGGCGTCCCGCGTCTCCCTGCGGCTGGGGGATCTGGAGCACCTGCCCTTGTCCGATGGCGAGGCGCACTGCGCCGTGCTCTCCCTGGTGCTGCATCATCTGCCCTCGCCGCGCCGCGGGCTGGCCGAGGCCTGGCGGGTGCTGGCTCCGGGCGGCGCCTGCCTGGTGCTGGATTTTGCCCGCCACGAGCACGAGGCCATGCGCAGGAAATACGGCGATCGCTGGCTCGGCTTCGAGCCGGACGAACTGGCCACCTGGTGCACCGAGGCCGGCTTTGTCATTGAATCCACAGATGCCCACCCCTTGCCGCACGGGCTGGGGGTGCTTCGCGTCATTGCACGCAAACAGTTGACGACCTAATACGGAGTGCCTCCCATGGTGAAACCCCTCGATCTTTCTTTGGAATATAAAGTGGCGGACATGGCCTTGGCTGACTGGGGCCTGAAGGAAATGCAGCTCGCCGAGAACGAAATGCCCGGCCTGATGGAGACCATCAAGAAATACGGTCCCCAGCAGCCCCTGAAGGGCCTGAAGATCACCGGCAGCCTGCACATGACCATCCAGACGGCCATGCTCATCAAGGCCCTGCACGCCCTGGGCGCGGATCTGCGCTGGGCCTCCTGCAACATCTTTTCCACCCAGGACCATGCCGCCGCCGCCGTGGCCAAGGCCGGCATCTCCAAGGTCTTTGCCTGGAAGGGCGAGACCCTGGAAGACTACTGGTGGTGCACCGAGATGGCCCTGACCTGGCCCGACGGCTCCGGCCCGGACCTCATCGTGGACGACGGCGGCGACGCCACCCTGCTGATCCACCATGGCGTCAAGTGCGAGAAGGATCCGTCCCTCCTCGACAAGCCCGTGGACAACAAGGAATTCGCCATCGTCATGGCCCGGCTCAAGGCCGCCTATGCCCAGAATTCCGGCCGCTGGCAGGCCGTGGCCGCCAAGATCAAGGGCGTGTCCGAGGAAACCACCACCGGCGTGCATCGGCTCTATCAGATGCAGAAGGCCGGCGAGCTGCTCTTCCCGGCCATCAACGTCAACGATTCCGTCACCAAGTCCAAGTTCGACAACCTCTACGGCTGCCGCGAGTCCCTGGTGGACGGCATCAAGCGCGCCACCGACGTGATGATGGCCGGCAAGTGCTGCGTGGTGGTGGGGTACGGCGACGTGGGCAAGGGCTGCGCCCAGTCCATGAAGGGCTACGGCGCACGGGTGAAGGTGGTGGAAATCGACCCCATCTGCGCCCTGCAGGCCGCCTTGGAAGGCTACGAAGTGGGCACCATGGACGAATTCGCGTCCCAGGGCGACGTCTTCGTCACCGCCACGGGCAACTACCATGTGATCACCTACGCCCACATGCAGCAGATGAAGGACGAAGCCATTGTCTGCAACATCGGGCACTTTGACTCGGAAATCGACATGCATTCCCTGGAAACCGACCCGGCCTGCGCCAAGGACGAGATCAAACCCCAGGTGGACAAGTGGACCCTGCCCAACGGCCGCTCCATCATCGTGCTGGCTGAAGGCCGGCTGGTGAACCTGGGCTGCGCCACCGGCCACCCCAGCTTCGTCATGAGCGCCAGCTTCACCAACCAGGTGCTGGCCCAGATCGAACTGGCCACCCGCGAGCACGAAGCCAAGGTCTATGTGCTGCCCAAGGTGCTGGATGAGGAAGTGGCCCGCCTGCACCTGGCCCGCCTGAATGCCCGCCTGGCCACCCTGAGCAAGGACCAGGCCGACTACATCGGCGTGCCCGTGGAAGGCCCCTTCAAGCCGGACCACTACCGGTACTAGAGCACGTTGTTTTTGAAAAGAACTCTCGGGGGAAAACCTNGGGAGAGCGCGAGAGGGGAAACCTTTTGCAAAAAGGTTTCCCCTCTCGCCAATACATTTTTCAGGAAGAATGTCCGGATGGCCTCAGCCGTCCTGCCAGCGCGGGGCGTGGGGATCGGGCAGGCCCAGGTGATCCAGCAGGCGCGTGGCCAGGTGGCGGGTGAGGTCGTCGATGGTGGTTGGCCGATGATAAAAGCCCGGTGACGCCGCCACGATGGTGGCGCCGGCGTCGTGGGCGGCCAGCATGTTCTGCAGGTGGATGCGGTTGAAGGGCGTTTCCCGGACCACCAGGATCAGCGGCCGGCGCTCCTTGAGGGTCACGTCGGCGGACCGGTGCAGCAGGTTGGCCCCCAGCCCCTGGGCGATGGCCGCCAGGGAGGCCATGGAGCACGGGCAGACCACCATCCCCGCATGCCGCCAGGATCCTGAGGCCGGCCCGGCGCCGATTTCCTGCTGGCTGTAGCGACGCTCGCAGCGGGCGTCCAGGTGCGCGGCCACGTGTGCCCGGTCCAGCCCCATTTCCACCTGTAGCACTTCCCAGGCGCCGTCGGAGACGATGCAATGCACGGCCACGTCCGGCCGGGCGGCCAGCAGGTCCAGGAGCATCAGGGCATAGGGCATGCCGCTGGCTCCGGAGAGCCCAAGCACAATACGGGTTTTCACGTCGAAGCAACCCCCGGATAAAAAAATTTCTGGAAGGGGGAGCACGCGGGGGACACCATGCAAAAAGGCATCCCCCGCGCAGGCGTTATTTCTTCGTCAGCGGGATTCCCAGCTTGGGCCACAGGGCGGCGACCTTGCGCTTGACCTCGGGGTCCATGGTCAGGGAGTCGGGCCATTCGCGGAAATGGCCGTCGTCCGGGCCTTTCTTGGTGGCGTCGATGCCCATCTTGGCCCCGTAGAAAGCCGTGGGCGAGGAATGATCCAGCGCATCCAGCGGCCCTTCCAGGATGACGATATCGCGCCGCGGATCCACGTTGTTGCCCAGCCGCCAGAGCACCTCGGAGGTGTTCTGCACGTTCACGTCCTTGTCCACGATGACGATGATCTTGGTGAACATCATCTGCCCCAGACCCCACAGGGCGTACATCACCTTGCGGGTCTGGCCGGGGTAGCGCTTGTCGATGGAGACGAAGCACAGGTTGTGGAACACGCCTTCCAGGGGCAGGTTCATGTCCACCACTTCGGGGAGCTGTTTTTTGATGAGCGGCAGGAAGATGCGCTCCGTGGCCTTGCCCATGAAGCAGTCTTCCATGGGCGGCGGCCCCACGAGGGTGGCCGGGTACACGGCGTCCTTGCGGTGGGTCAGCGCGGTGACGTGGAACACGGGGTAGTCGTCCGCCAGGGAATAGTAGCCGGTATGGTCGCCAAAGGGACCCTCGCGGCGGCGCTCGCCGGGATCCACATAGCCTTCCAGCACGAACATGCTGTTGGCCGGCACCTCCAGATCCACCGTCTTGCACTTCACGTACTCCACCGGGGACTGCCGCAGGAACCCGGCGAACATGAACTCGTCCATCTCGTCGGGAATGGGGGCGGTGGCGGCGTACGTGACAACCGGGTCCGGCCCGATGGCCACGGCCACTTCCAGGCGCTGGCCCTTTTTTTCCGCCAGATGATAATGATACGCCCCGCCCTTGTGCCGGTGCCAGTGCATGCCCGTGGTGTTTTTGTCGAACACCTGCATGCGGTACATGCCCATGTTGCGCATGCCTGTTTCCGGGTTCTTGGTGATGACCAGGGGCAGGGTGATGAAGGGACCGGCATCCCCGGGCCAGGTGGTCAGCACGGGGATGATGCCCAGATCCACATCGTCCCCGGTGTACACCACGTCCTGGCAGGGGGCCTTGGTCACTTCCTTGGGGAAGATGTTGGCCATCTTGGCCAGCTTGGGCAGCAGCTTGAGCTTTTTAAGGATGGAGTCCGGCTTTTCGATCTCCATGAATTCCTGGATCTGCTCGGCCACGGCGTCCAGGCTCTCCACTTCCAGCGCCATGTGCATGCGCGAGAAGGAGCCAAAGGCGTTGGTGAGCACGGGAAACTTGGAGCCCTTGACGTTTTCGAAGAGCAGCGCCGGCCCGAAGCCCTTGGACGTGCGGTCCGTGACTTCGGCGATCTCCAGATACGGGTCCAGCGGCTCCGTGATGCGCACCAGCTCTTTCTTCTCGTCCAGGCGCTTCAGAAAGGCGTGCAGGTCTTTGTAGGCCATGATTCTTCCTGATGATTCCAGAATGATTCGGGAGGAAATAGGGTGAGGATGAACGAACATCCTACCCCGAAGCCCGGCAGGATGCAATGCAGGCGCGCCGGATCGGGATCAGCTCTCCTGCTCCAGCCGGCACCATTGGGCGTAATAGGCTGCCTGCCCACCCAGATCCGCTTCCCGGGGTTCGATGAGGGCATTGATGCCCCAGCCACGGGAGAGCCAGCCCCCGCGCGGCACCAGCACGCCTTCCGGATGCAGGCCCGGTCGCAGGGCCAGCCGCACGGCCATGCTGCCCAGGGGGGTGACCAGCCGGGCCGGGCGGGCCGGATCCAGGGCTGCGGCGCACGGTGATTCCGGCGCGATGCGGGCCACGGGCAGATCCTGCATCTGTTCGGGCCGGCGGCGGGACAGAAGCGATTCGCGCTCCACAAAGGTCAGCAGACGCAGGGGATAGCCGTCCGGCGCGGGCGGTTCGGGAGTGAGGGTCCTGACCAGATGGAACCGGCCGTTTTTGGTGGCAAACTGCCCGTCGGCCCAGGGCACGGGCTGGGGCTGCGCCGCAAGCCAGCCCTGGCTGCGCAGTGCCGCCAGGGTGCCGGCCGGCGTGGCTGTTTGCAGGGCTTCGGCAAGCACGGTGTCGGCGTCCGGGAAGTCCATGCCCAGCCGCGCGGCCAGCAGGGATTGGATCTGGAAGTTGCTGCGCACCCCGGCGGGCGGGGTGTGCCATTCCGGCGGCAGGGGCCGGCCGTGCATCACGAAATCGTGCCCTGCCGCCCGGGCGATGTCCTCGCGTTCAAAGAGCAGGGCCGGCGGCAGAATCACCGTGGCGCAGGCGGCGGTGTCGGTCATGAAGGGTTCCACGGCCACGTGGAACCGCCCCCGCAGGGCCTGGGCGATGCGTGCGGCGTCCGGTGCGGTGGCCACGGGGTTCCAGCCTTCGGTCCAGACGAAGGTCACGGGCGGTTCGGCTGTTTCCAGGGCCTGGCCCAGGGCGGCGAAGGGCAGGGTGCGCCGGCGCGGCATGTCGGCCGGGGCCTTGGTCCAGCCGTAGGACACGTGGCCCTTGTCGCCACCGGCAAAGGAGATGCCGCCGCCCTCGCGGCCGATGTTGCCCGAGCACATGGCCAGGGCGTTCACCCACCGCACGTTTTCTCCGCCCAGGGCATAGCGTTGCAGGCCCCGGCCCAGGACGACGTGCACGGGCGCATCCGCCATCCAGTCGGCCAGCAGGTGGATGGATTCGGGGGAGACGTCGCAGGCCGCAGCCAGGGCGTCAAGGGAGTGTGCATCCAGCAGCGGCACCAGGGCATCCGCACCGGTGCAGCGGGCCAGGGCATTTTGATCCAGCCGGCCGGTGTCTTTCAGAATTTTCAGGGCTGCGGCGGCGAGGAAGCGATCCGACCCCGGCCGGATGCGGATAGTCTGATCGGCAAAGGGGGTGTAGCCGGGGTCGCCGGGATGGATGGCCAGCACGGAGATGCCCTTTTTGCGGGCCTGGAGCAGCACGCGGCCGGCATGGGGCGTTTGCGCCGCGAGGTTGCGGCCCCACAGCACGATGCGCCGGGCCGCCAAGGCGGTGCTCCAGTGGGGTTCGCGCTGGACACCAAAATCCTTGACGATGGCCGCGCCCATGGCCCGCACGCAGGAGCCGCCGGCCAGCCCGGCCGCGCCCAGGCGGCCGAAGATGTATTCGCTGGCCCGGTGCAGCACGCCGAAGGAGGCGTAGTCGATGTGATGCAGGATGCGCTCGGGCGTGTCTCGCAGGGCTGTGAGCTGTGCCGCGATCAGGTCCATGGCCTCTTCCCAGGATGCGGGATGGAACTGCCCGTCCTGCTTGATCAAAGGCGTGACGATGCGATCGGGCCGCTGCAGGGTCTGCTGGACGTAGTCCTGCATCTTGGCGCAGCAGAAGCCGGCGGTGAAGGGATGGTCGGGATGCCCGCGCAGACGGATGCGGCCGTCCTCCTGCCGCTCAGCGAGGAGGGCGCAGCCGTCGTGACAGTGGGACAGGCAGGCGGTGAGGGTGGTCGTCATGGAAGATCATCCTTTGTGCAGCAATCGCTCCGGCGTCTTGAGGGCATCCAGGCTGCAGGCGGTCGTCTCCCGGCCGGTGACGCGCTCGGGACCAGCGAGCACGGCCGCGCCGCTCTGCCGGCCGATGGTCCGGAGCATGCCCTTGAAGATGAGCAGGTGCAACGGGAACGTGGCCCACCAGTAGGCCAGCCCCCACAGCCCGCGGGGCAGGAACCGGGAGCGCTGCACCAGCTCCGTGCGGTGTTCGTCCAGGGGGGTGCAGCGGAATTCCAGCAGGGCTTCGCCGGGCAGGCGCATCTCGGCCAGGAGCATCAGCCGCCGGTTGGGCTGCACATCCAGCACGCGCCAGAAATCCACGGCATCGCCGATGAAGAGCTGTTCCGGATGCCGCCGGCCACGCCGCAGGCCCGGCCCGCCGGCCAGGGTGTCCAGCCAGCCGCGCAGCTTCCACAGGATGTTGCCGAACAGCCAGCCGTTTTCTCCGCCGATGCTTGTCACATGCTGCCACACCTGCGCTGCCGGGGCGTCCAGGACAAGGCGGTAGGTCTCGCCCAGCACCGTGCCGCCGGCATAGGGGGCATCGCCGCAGCCGAGCCATTCCGGGGCGCGGGCCTCGCCGGCGTCGCTCCAGCAGGTTTCCACGGTGTGTTGCCGAATCTTGTCCAGGGCCATGGTCATGGCCTCGCGCGCGGGCAGGGGCTTGTGCTGCAGCAGCTCCATGAGGCGATTGTCCCGGGCCACCACCCGCGTCTTGAGGCCCTGCACCAACGGCCGGGCCAGACTGGCCGGGATGGGCGTGACCAGCCCCACCCACAGGGACGACAAAAACGGCGTGAGCACCGGCACGGGGATGAGCCGCGGCGTGGGCAGGCCGGCCACCTCGCAATACAGGCGGAAAAGTTGTTTGTAGGTCAGCACATCCGGGCCGGCGATGTCGTAATCCTCGCCCGCGGTCTCGGGATGCTCCAGGCAGCCGGCCAGGCAGTGCAGCACGTCGCGCACGGCCACGGGCTGGGCCTCGGTGTACACCCAGCGCGGGCAGACCATCAGGGGCAGGCGATCGGCCAGATAGCGGACAATCTCGAAGCTGGCGCTGCCCGCGCCGAGGATCTGGGCCGCCCGCAGAATCGTCGCCCGCGGGGTGCCGCCGGCCAGAATCGCCGCCACCTCGTTGCGGGACTGCAGATGCGCCGAAAGCGTCCCGCTGTCCTGGCCCATGCCGCCCAGGTACAGGATGCGCTCCACGCCTTCGTTCTCGCAGGCGCGCATCATGATGTGCGCCGCCAGCCGGTCTGCGGCGGCGTAGTCCCGGGCCAGGGGATTCATGGAATGGATGAGATAATACACCGCCCGGCAGCCGGCGGCCGCCTTGCGCACGGCGGGATAGTCGAAGACGTCGGCCTCGACGATCTCCAGGCGCGGATGCCCGGCCCACGGCCGGCAGCCCAGCTTGGCGGCGGAGCGGACCATCACCCGCACCCGATGCCCGCGTTCCAGCAGCAGCGGCGCCAGCCGGCCGCCAATGTAGCCCGTGGCGCCGGTAACCAGCACAGGACGATCGTCTTGCATATCCCCCCCTTCTTTAACAAATTCGAGGCAGTTGTTCGCCTTCCAGCATGCCCAGCAGCCGGCGGCCGCCCAGCGGCGTACGCAGCAGCACCTGCCCGGCGCGGGTTTTGCCCTGGGGTTCCTGGATGGTGCCGATGCGCGCGGCATTGCCGCCCAGGGGATGCGCCCTGAGCAGGGCCAGGGCGTGTTCCGCGTCGGCCTCGGGCACGATGCACAGGAGCTTGCCCTCGTTGGCCAGATAGAGCGGGTCCAGACCCAGGAAGCTGCAGCCCGCGGCCACGGCCGGATGCACGGGGATGGCTTCCTCCTCCACCTCCACCACCACCCCGGACTGGCTGGCGATTTCATTCAATGTGGTAGCCAAGCCGCCGCGGGTGGGGTCGCGCAGGGTGTGCACGTCGGGCAGGGTGGTGATGAGGGACTCCACCAGGCCGTTCAACGAGGCGCAATCGCTGACGATGGGCGTCTCGAAGGCCAGGCCCTGGCGCGTGGAGAGGATGGCCAGCCCGTGATCGCCCATGGTGCCGGAGAGCAGCACGGCGTCTCCCGGTCTGGCGCGGTGGCCGGAGGGCGCGGGATCCACCAGAATCTCTCCGATGCCGGTGGTGGTGATGAAAATTTTGTCCAGTGCGCCCTTGGGGGCGACTTTGGTATCCCCGGCCACAATCTGCACCCCGGCGTCCCGGGCGGCCTGGCCCATGGCCGCGACGATGGTTTCCAGCACGGCCATGTCCAGCCCTTCTTCCAGGATGAAGCCGGCGGTGAGGTACCGCGGCCGCGCGCCGAGCATGGCCACGTCGTTCACCGTGCCGTGCACGGCCAGGGAGCCGATGTTGCCGCCGGGGAAGATGATGGGATCGACGATGAAGCCATCCGTGGACATGGCCACCGGTCCGCTGAGGTGCAGCCGGGCGGCGTCGTCCATCACGGCCAGGACAGGATTGTCAAAATGCTTCAAAAACAGGTCGGCCACCAGCCGGTGCGAGGCCTGGCCGCCGGAACCGGCGTCGAGAAGAAGGCGGGAAGAAGCGGTCATGAGGGAGTCCTTTTGAAAGGAAGATGCGAGGGGACACCCTTTGAAAAGGGTTCTCCCCCTCGCGCTCCCCCTTCCCAAACTTTTTATCGGTATTTTTGCATTACAGTTGGCGTTCTCGAACAACCATCGCTGCCCGTCCCCCCGCATAAGAGTCTTTGGGGAGGGAGGTCTGGAGGGAACCCCTTTCTGCAGAAAGGGGTTCCCTCCAGCGCCTATACCTCTGCATGGTATTTGTAATACGCCGCGCAGCTGCCCTCGGTGGAGACCATGCACGGCCCCACGGGATTGGCCGGGGTGCAGGCCTTTTTGAACAGGGGGCACTGATCCGGGCGAATCTTGCCCTTGAGCACGTCGCCGCATTTGCAGCCGGGGAGGGTGCGCGGTTCGGGCATGGTCAGGCCGAGGACACGCATGGCATCCTGGTCGGCGTAGGCCTCGGCGATGGCCAGGCCGGACTGCGGGATGACGCCCAGACCGCGCCAGCGGGCGTCCACCACGGTGAAGACTTCATCCATCACCGCGCGGGCCTTGGGGTTGCCGTGTTCGCTCACGGCGCGGGGATAGTCGTTGATGATTTCGGCGGCTGCGCCCTGGCGGATGGCGTTGCGCTGGCGGGCCAGGGTGAGCAGGGCGGCCAGGATGTCCAGGGGTTCGAAGCCGGCCACCACGGCCGGGATGCCGTAGTCGCGGGCGATGAACTGATAGGGCGCCAGTCCCAGCACCAGCGACACATGGCCGGGAAGCATGAAGGCGTCCACGCGGGCGCTGTCGTCGTCCAGCAGGGCCTTGAGGGCCGGGGGGACAAGCTTGTGCATGGAGAGGACCAGGAAGTTGCCGAGTCCCTGGGCCTTGGCCATCTGCATGGTGGCGGCGATGGCCGGGGCCGTGGTCTCGAAGCCCACCCCCAGGAAGACCACCTGCTTGTCTGGGTTGGCGCGGGCGAGGTCCAGGGCATCGAAGGGGGCATAGACCACCTCCACCCGTGCGCCCTCGGCCTGGGCGGTTTTGAGGCTTTGCCCCTGCATCCCCGGCACGCGCATCAGGTCCCCGAAGGTGGCCACAATGGCGTCTGGCCGGGCGGCAATCTGCAGAAACAATTCCACTTCCTGCTCGTGGGTGACGCACACCGGGCAGCCCGGCCCGGAGAGGTGCACCACGGTTTCCGGCAGGATGGAGTGGATGCCGCTGCGAAAAATGGCCACGGTATGGGTGCCGCAGACTTCCATGAAGGTCAGGGGCTCGGCGCACTCGCGCTCAATGGCCTGCACCAGGGAGCGGGCCAGGGCGGGATCGCTGAACGCCTTGGAGAAATCGAAGAACTGTCGCTCCACGAAGTCGTCCTTGGTCAAGGGTGGATGAGAGGCTGCGACCCTATCACCGCCGCCGCCGCTTGCCAAGGCGGCAGGGGAAGGAATAGACCGCATGGATCATGCAGGAAATCGACGCCAAGAATCCCCGCCGGGCCATGGCCTTTGGTCTGGCCACGGTGCTGTGCTGGTCCACGGTGGCCACGGCCTTCAAGCTCACCCTTCGCGAGCTGGATCCGCCGCAACTGCTGTTGTACGCGGCGGTGTTTTCCACCGCATCCCTGCTGGCGCTGCTGGCAGTGCAGGGGCGCTGGCGTCTGTTCGTGACGGCGTTGACGCAGCACCCGTGGCGGTCCCTGGGGCTGGGGACCATCAACCCGCTGGTTTATTATCTGGTGCTGTTCGAGGCATACGACCGCCTGCCGGCCCAGGTGGCCCAGCCGGTGAACTACACCTGGGCCATTACCCTTTCCCTGCTGGCGGCGGTGTTTCTGAAGCAGCGGCTGCGCGGGAAGGACATGGCCGCCGCCGCCGTGGCCTATGCCGGCGTGGTGCTGCTCTCCATGCAGGGGGAGTGGGGCAGCTGGGGGCGGGTGGATGGCCTGGGGCTGGCCCTGGCGCTTCTTTCCACGCTCATCTGGTCCGGCTACTGGATTGCCGCGGCCTCGGACCGCCGGGACCCCGTGGCCGCCCTGGCCGCCAATTTCTGCATGAGCCTGCCGGGATGCCTGATCGCCTGTCTGGTGCTCTCCTCGCCGCTGGACGTGTCCTGGCAGGGGGTGGCCGGGGCGGCGTACATCGGCTGCCTGGAGATGGGGCTGACCTTCGCCCTGTGGGTCACGGCCCTGCGGCTGGCTCCCAGCGCGGCGCAGGTCTCCACGCTGATTTTCCTGTCGCCGCCCATCTCCCTGGTGCTGATTCATTTTTTGTTGGGCGAAACCATCCACGCCAGCACCTTTGCAGGGCTGGCGCTGGTGCTGGCCGGACTGGGGCTGCAGCAATTCGGGCGGAAAAGCACAAGTTGAGTGGCGATATTGACAATAATGTCATTGTGGCGGCTTGCTTTTTCTCGTTACGTTTGTGTATGTTCAGCGTCCCATGGCACTGCTGCAACTCCACGACGTCAGTGTCCGCTTCGGCGGACTTCAGGCCCTGAGCAGGGCTGATTTGTCGTTGCAGGAAGGGGAGATCCTCGGGCTCATCGGCCCCAACGGCGCAGGCAAGACGACCATCTTCAACGTCATCACCGGCGTCTACAAGCCGTCCGATGGTGACGTGCGCTACGATGGGCAGAGCATTCTGCACCTGCGGCCCTTCCAGCGACTGGCGCGGGGCATTGCCCGCACCTTTCAGAATATCCGGCTGTTCACGGCGATGACGGCATTGGAAAACGTGATGGTGGCGCAGCACTGCCGGGCTTCGGCCGGGGTGGTCGGGGCCATCTTCCGCCTGCCCGGTCAGCGCCGCGAGGAACGCCGCATCGAGGAAAAGGCCCATGCCGCCCTGGCGTTCGTGGGCATGGACCAGTACGCCGACGAAGTCGCCCGCAATCTGCCCTACGGCCTGCAACGCCGCCTGGAGATTGCCCGGGCCCTGGGCAGCGAGCCGCGGACGCTGCTGCTGGACGAGCCGGCCGCCGGGCTGAATCCCTCGGAGTCCAAGGACCTGATGGAGACCATCCGCCGCATTGCCGCCACGGGCATCAACGTGCTGCTGGTGGAACACGACATGAGCGTGGTGATGAACCTCTCCCATCGGGTGGTGGTCCTGGACCACGGCGAGATCATCTGCGCCGGGCTTCCGGAGGAAGTGCAGCGCGATCAGCGAGTTGTAGAAGCCTATCTGGGAGCGTCCGTCTGAACGACACGGCGACCGGATCAGGCGTATGGTGTGATTCAACATTTCTTTTCAGGAGGATGTGTTCCATGCGCATTTCCCGTCTCGTCGTGCTGGTGCTGGCCCTCTGCCTGGGCACGGCGCAGTTTGCCTGGGCTCAGACCCTTAAGGTTGGCTCCCTGTCTCCCCTGACCGGCCCCTACGCCGCCGACGGCAACGATATTGCCAACGGCGTGCGCGCCGCCATCAAGGTGGTCACTGCTGAAGGCGGCCTGCCGGGCTTCGACAAGATCGAACTCATGGCCGAAGACAGCGCCTGCGACCCCCGCCAGGCTGTGGCCGCTGCCAACAAGCTCATCAACTCCAAAGTGGTGGGCGTTGTCGGCGCGTACTGCTCCTCCGCCACCATTCCCGCATCCGAAGTGCTGGCCGAGGAAGACATCCCCATGCTGACCCCCGGCTCCACCAGCGAAAAAGTCACCGAGCGTGGCCTCAAGCACATGTGGCGCATCTGCGGCCGCGACGACGACCAGTCCAAGGCCGCCATGGCGTTCATCCAGAATAATCTGAAGGCCAAAAGCATCTTCATCGTGGACGACAAGACCACCTATTCCCAGGGCCTGGCCGACAACGTGGCCAAGCTCTCCGAAGCCGCCGGCCTCACCGTGGCCCGCGACCACGTGAACGAAGGCGACAAGGACTTCAGCGCCGTGCTGACCAAGATCAAGGCTGCCAAGCCCGACGTCTTCTACATGAGCCTGCAGAACAGCGCCTCCGGGGCCCTGATGCTCATCCAGGCCAAGCGCACCGGCATCGACGCCGCCATCCTGGCCCAGGACGCCGTGTACCATCCCCAGCTCATGGAAGTGGCCAAGGACGCCGCCGAAGGCGTGTACCTGACCTTCGGCTTCATTGACGAAGACGCCCCCACCTTCAAGAAGTTCCTGGCTGCCTACGAAGAATTCGGCAAGCCCGGCGCCTACTCCGGCTACGCCTACGACGCCGCCACCGTGCTCTTCAGCGCCATCAAGGCCGCCGGCAGCACGGACCCGGCCAAGGTTCGCGCTGAAATCCTGAAGATGGACTTCCAGGGCGCCACCAAGAAGATCAAGTTCACCGAAAACGGGGACTCCGGCTCCAACTACATCATCCGCCAGGTCAAGGGCGGCCAGTTCATCAACTATTGGGATCCTGCCACCGGCAAGACCTACTAGGGAGAGTCGTTCTGCGGAGGGGGACGCCGTCCGGGGAGCCCCGGGGCAGCGCGTCCCCCCTCTTGCCCCTGCATATTCCTTTAGCCTGCGGCCGGAACCATGGACTATTTTCTTCAGCAATTCCTCAATGGCCTGACCCTCGGCGGCGTCTACGCCCTGGTGGCGCTGGGCTACACCATGGTGTACGGCATCATCCAGCTCATCAACTTTGCCCACGGCGAGTTCTTTGCCGCCGGGGGCTACATGGGCGTGATTCTGCTCTCCTTTCTGGCCTCCCAGGGCTACATGGACTCCCACCCCTGGCTGTGCCTGGGGGTGGCGCTATGCCTCTCCATGGCCTACTGCGCCATGCTGGCCATGGCCGTGGAAAAGGTGGCCTACAAGCCCCTGCGTAGTTCCACCCGGCTTTCGGTGCTGCTCTCCGCCCTGGGGATGAGCATTTTTCTGCAGAACGGGCTCATGCTGACCCAGGGCGTGTACGACAAGGCCTATCCCACCGAGTTCACCCATGGTTCCATCACCCTGGGGCCGGTGACCATCAGCCTCATGCAGGGATTGATCCTCGGCCTGACCGTCACGCTGCTGTTGACCCTGAATTTCGTGGTCTTCAAAACCAAGCTCGGCAAGGCCATGCGCGCCACCTCCATGGACAAGACCATGAGCGCGCTGACCGGCATCGACGCCAACCGCATCATCAGCGTCACCTTCGCCATCGGCGCGGCCCTGGCGGCGGCGGCGGGCATCCTGGTGGGCCTGTACTACGGTTCGGTGCGCTACGACATGGGCTTTGTCCCCGGCATCAAGGCCTTTTCCGCGGCCGTGCTGGGCGGCATTGGCAACCTGTACGGGGCCATGCTGGGCGGGTTCCTCATCGCCATGGTGGAGATTATGGCCGCGGCCTACATCCCGCACGGCGGGGAGTACAAGGACGTCTTTGCCTTCATCATCCTCATCGCCGTGCTGTACTTCCGCCCCACGGGCATCATGGGAGAGAACGTCAATGACGCTCGGGTCTAAGCACGCGCGCCTGTGGCTGGGCCTGGCCGTGGGCCTGGGCTGGTTTGCCCTGCTGCTGTTCCCGCTGCTGGGCATCACCCCGGACGGGTTGACCTTCCAGACCACGTGGAACGTGCTCAAGCCGGTGGCCCTGGCTGCGGTGGGCATTGTGGGGCTGGTGTCCCTCTCGCATCTGCCTGCGGCGGCCGGACTCCGCCGGGCGGCGGACTCGGCCCGGGCCGGCGCGGCAACGGCCGTCTCCCGTGTGCCGACCTTCGTGTGGATCACGCTGCTGCTGGCCGGTCTGGCGGCGTACCCGCAACTGGTGGGCCGCTACGGCGTGGATGTGGCCGTGAACGTGCTGGTGTACGTCTGTCTGGGCCTGGGCCTGAATGTGGTGGTGGGACTGTGCGGCCTGCTGGATCTGGGCTACATCGCCTTTTACGGCGTGGGCGCGTACACCTACGCCATCCTGGCCACGCAGTTTGGCGTGTCCTTCTGGATCTGCCTGCCTATTGCCGCGGTGTTGGCTGCCGTGGCCGGGGCCTGCATCGGGTATCCGACCCTGCGCATGCGCGGGGACTATCTGGCCATCGTCACCCTGGGGTTCGGGGAGATCATCCGCATCATCATCAACAACTGGATGAGTCTGACCAACGGCCCCAACGGCATCATCAGCATCCCGCCGCCGGGCTTCTACACCGTGGTGTTTGACGGCGGCATCTCCCTGGAACATGTCCTGCTGCGCAAGCTGGATCAGATGTACTATGTGGTGCTGGTGCTGGCTGTGGGGACGGTGATTGCCGTGCGGCACCTGAATTTTTCGCGCATTGGCCGGGCCTGGGAAGCCATCCGCGAGGATGAGACCGCCGCCGAGCTCATGGGCGTGAACACCTTTCGCTTCAAGCTGCTGGCCTATGCCATGGGGGCCACCTTTGGCGGCCTGGCCGGGGCCTTCTTTGCCGCGCGTATGAAGTCCGTGGCGCCCAATAGTTTTTCGTTCATCGAATCGGCCCTGGTGCTGGCCATGGTGGTGCTGGGCGGGCTGGGTTCCATCCCGGGCATTGTGCTGGGAGCCCTGGCGCTCATCGCCCTGCCCGAGGTCTTCCGGGAGTTCGAGCAATACCGCATGCTGGTGTTCGGCGGCGCCATGGCCGTGATGATGCTCGTGCGGCCCCAGGGGCTCATCCCGGCCATGCGCATGGGCAAGCGCGGGGAGGACGAGGCATGATGCACGAACGCGCCCCCCTGCTGGAACTGGCGAACGTGGACGCCTGCTACGGCCGCATTCAGGCCCTCAAGGACGTGTCTCTCAAGATTTACGCCGGCGAGATCGTGACCATCATCGGGGCCAACGGGGCCGGCAAATCCACCACACTGATGACCATTTGCGGCGTGGTCAAGGCCTCGGCAGGCAGCATCACGTATGATGGCAGCCCCATCCGCGGCGTGCCGGCGCATGCCCTGCCCAAGCGCGGACTCGTGCAGGTGCCCGAAGGCCGGCGCATCTTCCCGCGCCTTACCGTGCTGGAGAACCTGGAGATGGGGGCCTACCTGCGCAAGGACGCCGCCGGCATCCGGGACGATCAAAACATGGTCTTCGACCTGTTCCCCAAGCTCAAGGAACGCGCCCACCAGCACGGCGGCACCCTCTCCGGCGGGGAACAGCAGATGCTGGCCATCGCCCGGGCGCTTATGGGCCGGCCCACGCTGCTGCTGCTGGACGAACCGTCCCTGGGCCTCTCGCCCCTGTTCGCCAAGCACATCTTCCAGATTATCCGCACGGTGAACGCCGAACGCGGCATGACCATCCTGCTGGTGGAGCAGAACGCCAACATCGCCCTGCAGATGGCCCACCGCGGCTACGTGCTGGAGACCGGCCGCGTGGTGCTGGAGGACGATGCTAAGACCCTGCTGCACAATCCGGAAATCCGAAAAGCCTACCTGGGCGAATAGCGCGCGTCTTTGCACGGGTGGCCGCGTTCGGGGGAACCGGCACTGGTCCCCCCGAACACGCGAACCAGCCGCGCGGGCTTACGGCGTCACAAACAGCACGGGCAGTGCGCCCCGGGTGGCCACGGCTTCGGCCACGTGGCCCAGGCCAGGGCCGTCCTTGCCATGGCGGCCGTGCGTGGCGGTCATGACAATGAGATCCGCATTCTTCCGGGCAGCCATCTTGAAAATCTCCTCCACAGGATCACCGTTGGCCAGCTCCAGCTCCAGATGCGGGCAGGCCTTGAAATCCTTTTCGCACACGTCTTCCATCAGTGCGCGGGCGTGCTTGATTTCCCACAGGCGGAAGTGGTCCACCACCTCATTGGAGGGGAAGTTGCCGTAGGCGGGGAAATAGCTGCACAGGTCCACCGCAACATACAGCATCACCACAGCAGCGTTGTATTGCTGCGAAAGCGCCATCACCTTCGGGGCGGAGGCAATGGATTCGCTGCTCAGGTCCGTGGGCCAGAGTATGGTCTTTGGGTCCATGACAAAGCTCCTTGACACGTTCTGGGTGAACGGCAGATAGGGTGCAGACGGTACGGTACAATAACACGCCGCCGCAAAAAGACAAGCCGGGAACCCGCGCGGCAACTTCGGCAAAAAATCCCCCGTGCCCAGCCATTGCCCCCCTGCAGGAAAGGGGCTATGCCGGGGCATGCCCGCCGCCGAATCCCCGCGCCTGCCCTGGTGGAAACGCCCCCTGGACCTCGCCCTGACCCTCGCCCTTGCCCCCCTGTGGCTGCCCCTGATGCTGGCCACGGCCGCGGCGGTGCGCGTGGGGCTGGGCCGGCCGGTGCTGTTCCGGCAGCAGCGCCCCGGCCTCCTGGGCGCACCCTTCGAGCTGGTGAAGTTCCGCACCATGCGCGACGGCCCCGGCAGCGATGCCGAGCGGCTCACCGCCCTGGGCCGCTGGCTGCGGGCCACCAGCCTGGACGAACTGCCCGAACTGCTCCTGGTGCTCAACGGAACCATGAGCCTGGTGGGTCCGCGGCCCCTGCTTATGGAATATCTGGACAAATACAATGCCGCACAACGCCGCCGGCATCTGGTGCGGCCGGGCATCACGGGCCTGGCGCAGGTCTCGGGCCGCAACGCCTGCACCTGGGAGGAGCAGTTCCGCCTGGACGTGGAATATGTGGACAATTGTGCCTTTTTGTTGGATATCTCCATCCTTTGGCGGACGATTTGTCTGGTGCTGGCGCGCCGCAATGTCTGCCAGCCCGGTCATGCCACCCGTGCGCCGTTTCAAGGAAGCGATCAGCAGCAATGAATCTCCCCATGTGCTACATCCTCGGCGCAGGCGGCCACGGCCGCGTGGTGCTGGAAACGGCCCAGGCCTGCGGCGCCTTCAAGGCGTGTCTGTTTCTGGATGGCAACGCCACCCTGCACGGCACGCAGATCATGGGGGCGCTCGTGCTCGGCGGCGAGGACGCCCTGCCCCCTCCCGGCCCGGAAGTGGCCGTGCTGCCGGCCCTTGGCGACAATCACCGCCGTCTGGCCCTGACGCTGGATCTGCTTTCCCAAGGCTACACCGTGCCCACGGTGGTGCACCCGCGGGCCTGGGTCTCCCCCCATGCCACACTGGGCGCGGGCACGGTGGTGTTCGCCATGGCCGTGGTCCAGCCGGGGGCCATTCTGGGCTGCAGCTGCATCGTCAACACCGCCGCCAGCGTGGATCATGACTGCGTGCTGGGCGACGGCGTGCACTGCTCCCCGGGCGTGCGCCTGGCTGGCGGCGTGCAGGTGGGGGACTGCACCCACCTGGGCATCGGCAGCTGCGTGATCCAGGAGATGCGCGTGGGCGAACAGTGCGTGGTGGGCGCGGGCGCGGCCGTGGTCAAGGATATCCCGCCGGACAGCCTGGCCCTGGGCGTGCCGGCCGTGGTGGTGCGCAAGCTGCCGCCGCGGGATGTGGGGTAGGGTAAAGAATTTTCGGGGGAAGAACTCCCTTTCCAGAGACGTGTATTCGTAACCGCAATCTGTTGGAGACGCGCCCCATGGCAGACCGGATTTTTCTTTCTCCGCCGCACCGTGCGGGCACGGAGCTGGCGTTTTTGCAGCAGGCCCTGGAGAGCAACTATCTCGCCCCCGTGGGGCCGGATCTGGACGCCTTTGAGGCCGAGATCGGCCGGCTGCTGGCGCTTCCCGCGCTTCCCACCACCGGCCGGCGGCTGGTGGCCCTGAACTCCGGCGCTGCGGCCCTGCATCTGGCCCTGGTGTTGGCCGGGGTGGGCGCAGGGGACGTGGTGCTTTGTCCGGACTTCGCCTTCATCGCCTCGGCCGCGCCCGTGGTGCAGCTGGGGGCGCAGATCTGCGCCGTGGACGCCGAATACGCCACCTGGAACATGGATCCCGATCGCGCCGAAGCCGCCCTGGTCCGCCTGCAGCGGGAGGGCCGCCCGGCCAAGGCCTTGGTGGTGGTGCACGGCTATGGCCGGCCCGCGCGCATGGATCGGTTCCTGGACCTCGCCCGCCGCTTCGGGCTGGCGCTCATCGAGGACGCTGCCGAGTCCCTGGCCGCCACGGCCCTGGGCCGCCACACCGGCACCCTGGGCGACTTCGGCATTCTTTCCTTCAACGGCAACAAGCTCATCACCACCTCCGGCGGCGGCATGCTCTGCTGCGCCCGTCCGGAGGATGCCGAAAAGGCCCTGGCCCTGGCCACTATGGCCCGGGACCCCGGCCCGTTCTTCACCCATTCCTTCCTGGGCTACAGCTACCGCCTGAGCAACCTGCTGGCCGCCCTGGGCCGGGCGCAGCTGGAGGCCCTGCCGCAGCGGCTGGAGCAGAAGCGGCGCGTGCTGGAGGGCTACCGGGAGCGGTTGGCCGGGGTGGCGGGGATCTCCTTTTTGCCCGAGCCGGATCCGGCCTGGGGCACGTCCAACCACTGGCTGACGTGCATCGTCTTCGACGATCCCGGCTCGGCCCGCGGGCACGCCCGCCGCGAGGCCGTGCGCCTGGCCCTGGAGCGCGAGAACATCGAGGCCCGCGCCCTGTGGACGCCGCTGCATCGCCAGCCGGCCCTGACCGAGCTGGCCGGGGCGGGGTTGGTGGAAGGCGGCGACGTGGCAGACGACCTGTTTGCCCGCGGCCTGGCCCTGCCGTCCGGAACGACCTTGACCGAGGCGGACCAGGACCGCATCTGCGAGATCCTCGCCGCTGCGGCGAGCGCGTAGCCCATGCGCCTGCTGCGGCTTCTCTCCCACCGCAACGCCTGGCTGCTGCTGGCCCTGGATGCCCTGTTGGCCCTGGCGGCGCATCTGCTGGCATACCTCACCCGGTTCGAGGGCGCCTTGCCCGGGGCGCAGTGGGAGAACTTCACCGCCTGGGCCGCCTGGGCCGTGGGCATCAAACTGGCCTGCCTCGCCGCCATGGACGGCTACCGCGGCATGTGGCGCTACACCAGCCTGCCGGACGTGCTGCGCATCGCCAAGGCCGTGACCCTGGCCTCCCTGGCGATGATGTCCTTCCTGCTCGTGACCCAGCGGTTCGAAGGCTTTTCGCGCTCCGTGTTTCTGCTGGACTGGCTGTATACCCTGCTGGCCTTCGCCGGGGCCCGCCTGGGCATCCGGCTGTGGAAGGGGCCGGCCATGCGCTCGGGGCTGTCTGGCATGACCGGCGGTACAGGCGTGGCTGGAACGGCGGTCCCGGTGCGCGACTGCGTCATCCTGGGCGCGGGCGAGGCCGGGGAAAAGCTGGTGCGCGACATCCTGTCCTCCCCTCGTGCCGGCATCCGGCTGGCGGGAATTTTTGACGACGACCGCACCAAGCATGGCAAGACCCTTCACGGCACACCCGTACTGGACGCCATCGATGCCCTGCCCCAGTGGCTGGCGGGCCGACGCATCGCGGCCCAGGAAGCCCTCATCGCCATGCCCTCGGCCACGGGCCCGGCCATGCGGCGCATTGTGCAGGTGTGCGAGACGGCCCGCCTGCCCTGCCGGACCATCCCCAGCCTGCGGGAGCTGGCCCAGGGCCGCGTGAACGTGAAGGCCCTGCGCGATGTGGACTATCGGGATTTGCTGCCCCGAGAGGAAGCCCGGCCCGATCCCGACAGCATCCGCCATGCCGTGGCCGGCAAACGCGTGCTGGTGACCGGGGCCGGCGGCTCCATCGGTTCGGAGCTCTGCCGCCAGTTGCTGGCATTTGAGCCGACAGAACTGCAGTTGCTGGACATGAGCGAAAGCGCCCTCTACGGCATCCAAATGGAACTGGCCTACGACCGGCAGTTCCACCGGCACACGCCGCTGCTGGGCTCCCTGGCCGACACCGCCTGGACCCACTGGGCGCTGCAGACGCATCGCCCCCAGGTCATCTTCCATGCCGCGGCCTACAAGCACGTGCCCATGCTGGAGCAGCACCCCTGGCAGGCCGTCATCAACAACATCCTGGCCATGAACAACCTGCTGCAGGCCGCCCGTGACAGCGAGGTGGAAAGTCTGTTGCTGGTCTCCACGGACAAGGCCGTGCGACCCACCAGCGTCATGGGGGCCAGCAAACGGCTGGCCGAGCGGCTGCTGCAGTCTCACTGTTCTTCGGCGGCCCGGGCCGGCATGCGGCTCATGGCCGTGCGCTTCGGCAACGTGTTGGGCTCTTCCGGGTCGGTGATCCCCCTGTTTCGCGCCCAGATTGAGCGCGGCGGGCCGGTGACGGTGACGCATCCCGAGGTGGTCCGCTACTTCATGACCGTGGAGGAGGCCTGCCTGCTCATCCTGCAGGCCGGGGCCCTGGGCCGGGCGCCCGGGGGCGGGGCAGGGGAGATCTACCTGCTGAAGATGGGCCGGCCGGTGAACATCGCCCAGATGGCCGAGGACTTGATCCGCCTGTCCGGCCGCGAGCCCGGGCGGGACGTGGCTGTCGAGTTCATCGGCCTGCGGCCCGGGGAAAAGCTGTATGAAGAGCTGGTGACCGAGGGCGAAGGCGTGGTGGCCTCGGCTCATGAGCAGTTGATGGTCCTCAAGGGCGAGGACTGCGCCGCGGGGTCCCTGGATGGGCTGCTGGAGGAGCTGGCCGTGGCGGCGGCCACGCGCGACGGCGGGCGCATTCGCGAGCTGTTGCGCCGGGGGGTGCCGGAATACCGGCCGGCGTAGGGCGGGCCGGGTCGGCGGGGCTGCCGATGGTTCGTTTCTTGCTGAGGCCGGCCCATGGAATTCATGGGTTTGACGCCAGAGACCGTCCTTTCCTTTCTGCTCACGCTGTTCCGGTTGAGCGTGGTGCTCTTTCTGCTCCCCTTTTTCGGGGGGGAGAAGATTCCCATGCCCATCAAGGGCGCGTTGCTCATTGTGCTGGCCCTGGCCATCTGGCCATACCTGCACCTGCCTGCCGTGGCGTTCCCGGCGCATCCTCTCTCCATCATGCTGTTGTTGTTGGGAGAACTGGTCCTGGGGCTGACCATGGGGCTGGTGGTGCATTTCATTTTCGCAGCCATCCAGACGGGCGGGCAGGTCATCGGCTTCCAGATGGGGCTGACCATGGTCAACGTCATCGATCCCATGAGCGGACAAAGCGAAGGCGTGACGGCGCATTTTCTGTGGATGGTGACCATGCTGACCTTTCTGTCGCTCAATGGGCACCTGATGCTTCTGAAGGCCGTGGCGCTGACCTTCGAGATGGTCCCGCCCGGCGGCCTGCTGCTCACGCCGGGGTTGGCGGGGCAGGTGCTGGCGGCATCGGGACAGATCTTCGTGCTTGCCGTCAGGATTGCCGCGCCCATCATGGTGGCCCTGTTCCTGGTGGATCTGGGATTGGCCCTGGTGTCGCGCGCCGCGCCGCAGATGAACGTGCTGTTCATCGGCTTTCCCTTGAAGATCGGCGTGGGATTCATGTTCCTGGGCATGCTGTTCACCATCATGGCCGACTTTGTGCAGGACTTCATCGGACAGATGACGCGCATGTACGAAGGCATGTTTCTTCTGATGCGCTAACCGCCGCGCGAGGCTCCCATGGCGCAACAAGATCCGTCAAGAACAGAACAAGCGACACCAAAACGCGTCAAAAAAGCCCGGCAACGAGGCAGTGTCGCCAAGTCGCAGGAGATCAACAAGCTGGTCACCATGCTGGCTGGCTATGTGGCGCTCCGCTTGTACGCCGCCTACATCTGGGAGGACCTGCTCAAGGTGTTCCGCTGGTTTTTCAGCGGGTTCAGCACGTTTGAGTTGTCCGCGCAGAGTGTTCACGCCCTGGTGATCATGGTGTGCAAGGAACTGGCAATCATGGTGCTGCCGGTGGTCGGGTTCATCGGTTTCATGGCCTGGCTGGTGCTGCGCGTCCAGGTGGGGCCGCTGTGGGCGCCCAAGGTGTTCGAATTCAAACTGAATCGGATGCTGGACATCGGCAAGGGCCTCCAGCGGCTGTTCGTGGATGTGCAGACCTTGATCCGGCTGGGCAAGAGTATTTTGCAGGCGGTCTGCATTGGCGCGGCCATTTACTGGGTGATCGAAGGCGCCATGCACAACCTGTTGCCCCTGTACTACCAGGAGCCGGACTATCTGGCGGGCTTCATGTTGGAGACCGGGGCCAAGGTGTTGCTGTATGCCCTGCTGCCCATGGTGGCCATTGCCGCGTTCGACTTGTGGTACACCCGCCACGAGTATTCGGAAAATCTCAAGATGACCAAGGACGAAGTCAAGGACGAACGCAAGCAGGCCGAGGGTGATCCTGTCATCAAGGCCAGGCAGAAGCGCAAGATGCTGGAATTCATGCAGATGCGCATGCTCAAGCAGGTGCCCAAGGCGGATGTGATCATCACCAACCCCACCCACTTTGCCGTGGCGCTGAAGTACGATGTCAGCGTGGCGCCTGCCCCCATGGTGCTGGCCAAGGGCGCGGACCGCATGGCCCAGCGCATCAAGGAAATCGGCCGCGAGAACGGCGTGCCCATCCGCGAAAACAAGCCGCTGGCACAGGCTTTGTATAAGTCCGTGGAAGTCGGCGACATCATTCCCGAAGAAATGTACCAGGCCGTGGCCTCCATCCTGGCGCAGATCTACAAAACCAAGGCCAATCGCGGGCAGCCGATGGGAATGGGGCCGGCCGGGGCCACCCGGTAGCCGGGTCCCCAGGCGTCAGAGAACAGCGACCGAACTGCAAGAGGTGTCAAAAGCATGGCCAACCCCCTCGCCCAATTCAAGGGTCCCCAGATAGATTACCAGCGCTTCGCCAAACAGGGCGACATCCTGCTTGCCGGCGGCGTGGTGGTCATTCTGTTCGTCATGCTGGTGCCCATGCCCACCATTGTGCTGGACATGATGCTCTCCCTCTCCATTTCGCTCTCCATGGTGGTGCTCATCACCTCCATGTTCATGACCAGCCCCATGGAATTCTCGGTGTTTCCTTCGTTGCTGCTGGTGCTGACCATGCTGCGGATGGCCCTGAACGTGGCCTCCACCCGGCTCATCCTGCTGTACGGGCATGAGGGCGTGGACGCGGCCGGGCAGGTCATCAAGAGCTTCGGCGAGTTCGTGGTGGGCGGCAGCTTCGTCATCGGCATCGTCATCTTCTTCATTTTGTTCACCCTGAACAAAACCGTCATCGTCGCCGGTACCACGCGTATCGGCGAAGTGGCGGCCCGCTTCACGTTGGACGCCATGCCCGGCAAGCAGATGGCCATTGAGGCGGATTTGAATTCCGGCCTCATCACCGAGGAAGAAGCCCGGGAGATGCGCGAGAACATCCGCAAGGAAGCCGACTTCTACGGCGCCATGGACGGCGCGGGCAAGTTCGTCCAGGGGGACGTGAAAGCCGGCATGATCATCACCCTCATCAATATCGTGGGTGGCATCGCCATTGGCATCTTGCAGAAAGGCATGACCTGGCAGGAAGCCGCGGAGACCTACACCCTGCTGACCATCGGCGACGGTCTCGTCTCCACCATCCCCTCCCTCATCGTCTCCACCGCCGCGGGCATCATCGTGTCGCGGTCGGCCTCCAAGGCCAAGATGGGCGAGGAATTCATCGGCCAGTTGGCATACAACTCCCGCTCCCTCAAACTGGTGGCGGTGGTGCTGTTCATCTTTGCCATGGTGCCGGGCATGCCCACCATCCCGTTCCTGATCTTTGCCGTCATGATGTTCATGGGCGCGCAGATGGTCAGCGGCGGCAAGGGCGAAGGCCAGCCCGGCGGCGTGGACAGCAAGGAAGCAGCCAAAAAGCTGGGCAAGGGCGGCCCGGCGCTGGATACCCCCGAGGAAGTGCAGGCCCTGCTGCCCCTGGACATCCTGGAACTGGAGGTGGGCTACGGGCTCATCCCCCTGGTGGACGAGGAGCAAAGCGGCAACCTGCTCACGCGTATCCGGTCCATCCGCCGGCAGTTCGCCCTGGATATGGGGGTGGTCATCCCTTCGTTGCACCTGCGGGACAACCTCCAGCTCAAGCCCGGCCAGTACGCCGTGCTCATCAAGGGCAACGAGGTGGCCTCGGCGGAAATTCTCATCGATCACCTGCTGGCCATGGATCCGGGCGACGTCAAGCATCGTGTGCCCGGTGTGGAAACCCGCGAGCCGGCCTTCAACCTCCCGGCCTTGTGGATTCCCGAACGCCAGAAGGAAGAAGCCATGCTGGCCGGCTACACCGTGGTGGATCCGTCCACCGTCATCGCCACGCACCTGACGGAAGTGTTCAAGCGCCAGCTGCACGAGTTCCTGGGCCGCCAGGAAGTGCAGGGGCTGCTGGACAACCTGGGCAAGAGCTATCCCAAGGCCGTGGAAGACCTGACCCCCGGCGTGCTCAATCTGGGAGCGGTACAAAAGGTGCTGCAGAACCTGGTGCGCGAGGGCGTCTCCATCCGCGACCTGCTGACCATCGTGGAAGCCCTGGCCGACTACGGACACGGCACCAAGGACCCCGACCAGCTCACGGAATACGTGCGCGAGCGCATGTCCCGGACCATCGTCAAGCCGCATTTGAGTCAGGAAGGCGTGCTCTCCATCATCACCCTGGACAACGGCGCGGAGCGCATGCTGCAGGAAAGCCTGCGCCGCACGGACAACGGGGCCTTCCTGGCCCTGGAGCCCGGCACAGCCCACAAGCTCATCAGCAAGCTCAACCAGGCGGTGGACGCCGCTGCCGCCGCCGAAGGTCAGCCCGTGCTGCTGACCACGCCCATGGTGCGGCCGCATTTGGCCCAATTACTGCAAAGGTTCTTGCCGACACTGCCGGTGATTTCGCAGGCAGAGATTCCTTCAGACATCAAATTGAATGCCGTCTCCACGGTGGGGTTGTAACATGCGAGTGAAGACATTTCGCGGTGATTCCTCGGCCAGTGTGCTCAAGCGCATCAAGGCCGAACTCGGGGCCGACGCGGTGATCCTCTCCACCCGCAACTTCAAGGAGGAGGGCGCCGCCGTGTGCGAGATGACGGCTGCCCTGGAGCACGACGCCGCGTCATCTGCCAGAAAAATGACACCAGCCGCCACCTGTGGCACCCACGCTGCGCCGGGCATGGCGGGTTCGTCCCCGCCGCCGCAGGAAGAAGTGGTGGCCATTCTGACAGGCGGGGCCGGGGTGGGCAGTTGGCAGCAGGAATGGTTGAAGATCCGCGAGCACCTGCTCACGGCCCTCAAGCCACAGCTGCCCCTGCAGGCCCTGGCGCCACGGCAACGGCTGGCCCTGGAATACCTGGAGCGCGAGGGCGTGGACGATGCCGTGCTGGCCGATCTGGTAGCCGCGCTGCACGGCAAGCCAGCCTGCTCCGTGCTGGTGCCCCTGGCAGACATGGCCCTCGTGGCGCCGCTGGATCTCGCTGCCGGCGCACGGCAGGTGCTGGCCCTGGCCGGTCCGCATGGCGTGGGCAAAACCACGGCAGCCATCCGTCTGGCGCTGCAGGCGCGCCGGGCCCGGCCCGGCGGGCGCATCTGTCTGGTGAATGCGGATGCCCAGCGCGCCCAGAGCCGCATGCTGCTGCGTCAGTACGCCGAGCTGGCCGGCCTGCACTACCGCGAAATCGCCCCCGGCGAAGACGCCACCGTGCTGCTGGAAGACTGCGGCGTGGCGGATCTGCTCCTCGTGGATCTGCCGGCCCTGTCCCGCGGGGAAACCATGGAACAGCTCATGCTGCGGCTGGGGCTGCGGGCCCTGGAAGCAGTGGCGCCGCTGCGCATGCTGCTGGCGCTGTCGCCCCATTATGCGCCGACGCAGCTTCGGCAGTTCGGCCGCCAGTACCAGACGGAAAACATGGCCGGCCTGCTCTGGACGAAGTTGGACGAAGCCTATACCTTCGGGAATCTGGTGAACACGGCGCATGCGCTGGGCCTGCCAGCCGTGGCTTTTTCTGCCAGCCCGGGACTGCAGGACGACCTGACGCCTGCCAGTCATCGCGCATTGTGGGAGCTGCTGTTCAAGCACCGGCTTCCCGGTGCGGCGCAGCCCCAGTAACGCAAACCGTGCACGTTGGCCTTGGAGGATTGCATCATCATGGACGAGCGGCTGCCATTGGTCATGTCTGTCACCTCCGGCAAGGGAGGGGTGGGCAAGACGAACATTTCCGCCAATCTGGCATACTCCCTGGCCCGGCAGGGCAAGCGCGTCATCCTGCTGGATGCCGACCTCGGCCTGGCCAACGTCGATATTGTGCTTGGGGTTTCCCCGCAGCGCAACCTGTTCCACCTGTTCCACGAGGGCGCCACGCTGGAAGACATCCTCTTCCCCACGCCCTACGGCTTCTCCATCCTGCCGGCGTCCTCGGGCGTGGCAGACATGATCTCCCTGACCACAGGGCAGAAGCTGGAACTGCTGGAAGCCATGGATGCCCTGGAGGAGCACATCGATTATTTGATTGTAGACACCGGGGCCGGCATCAACGATAATGTGCTGTATTTCAACCTGGCCGTGCAGGAACGCCTGGTGGTGATGACGCCGGAGCCCACCTCCCTGACCGATGCCTACGCCCTGATCAAGGTGCTGACGCTGCAGCACGATGTGGAACGTTTCCGCATCCTGGTGAACATGGCGCCTTCGGAAAAAGAGGCGAAGGAAGTATATGCCCGCCTGGCCAAGGCCTGCGATCACTTTTTGGCCGGCGTCTCCCTTGACCTTGTGGGCTGTATCCCGCATGACCCATTGGTGAAGAAGGCGGTGATGCGGCAGGAACCTGTGTGTTCGGCGTATCCTGATTCTCAGGCGGCACAAAGTTTGCAAAAGCTTGCCAAGGACATCGCAACCTGGAACCCGGCGGCGAACCTGGATGGAAACATCAAGTTCTTCTGGAAAAAACTCCTTTTCCACGCCTGAGGCCTGGGAGTTGCTCGAAACCGGCAAGCTCGCCTGGCACGACATGGACGCCCCTGCCAAGCAGCGGGTGGTGCGCCATTACGCATCCAAGATCAAATATCTGGCCCTGCGGCTCAAGGCCAAGCTGCCCCGCCATGTGGAGTTGGGAGACATCATCAGCTCTGGCACCCTGGGGCTCATGGAGGCCTTGGGCAAGTTCAACCCTGAGCTGGGCATCAAGTTCGATACCTACGCCGAAAACCGCATCAAAGGCGCCATGCTGGATGAGCTGCGGCGCATGGACTGGTTCTCCAGGGGCCTGCGGCACCGGGTGAAGCTCCTGGAAGACCACGCGAAACGCTTCGAATACACCCATGGCCGCAGGCCCACGGAAGAAGAGCTTGCCCAGGATACGGGCCTTTCGGAAAAGGATGTCCGCCACGGCCTGGAGGCCCTGCAGAACCAGTTCTGCCTGGACCTCGACGCCATCCAGGACACCTTCTCGTCCGAAAACAGGGCACACACGGAGAACGAGCCGTATCATTCCACAGCGTTGCAGGAAGTGATCGACAAGGTGGCCGGCCTCATTGAGGAACTGACGCCCCGCGAACGGATGGTCATGTCCTTGTATTATGGTGATGAGCTGACCATGCGTGAGGTGGCGGAAGTCATGGAGGTGACCGAGGGCCGTGTGTCCCAGTTGCACAGCCAGGCCATGACCCGGTTGCGGTCGCTGTTCCGCAAACGCTACGGCCAGGATTTCACGATGTAACCCCTGCGGGCGACCATGGCCGACGAGACTCAGCAAAAGGAAAAAGCCCTCCTCGACACCGAGGAGCTCTCCACAGGCGAGGCGCAAGCCGCCCCGGATTCCGACAAGGTGGAGCTCGACCTGGACGACGCGCCCTTCCTCGACGAAGAAGAGGAGGTGGCGCCGGAGCCGGAACAGCCTGCCGTGCCCGCGCCTGCCGTGGATGCCGCCCCTGCGCGGCCCTCCGTGCTGGCCCTGCTGGTGGAACGGGCCAGGGAGTTCCTCGCCACCAAAAAAGGCAAGATCGCCCTGGGCGTGGCCGGGACGCTGCTGGCGGGGCTTGTCGGCCTGCTGCTCTGGTCCGACTCGCCGCCACCGCCACCACCTCCGGCGCCTCCCCCCCCCGTGGAGGAGACTGCCCCCGAGGTGGAGCTGGAGCCCGAGAGCACCACGGGCTACGACTTCATCGTCTCCCTGGAGCCGTTCATGGTGGAATACCTGCAACCAAACGGGACGTATCGCTTTCTCATGGCCCGGTTTTCCCTGGCCACAGGCAGCGAGCGGGTATCCTTTGACGTACGGAACAAACTTGTTGTGCTCAGGGATGCAATTTTTTACTATCTGCGTAATAAGGACATGTTGTTTCTGTCCGACACGAACAACGTGGCGCAGCTCAAGAAGGATTTGCTTTCCGTGATCAACCAGTACATGGCCGGCGACCAGCTTGAGGTGGTGCTTATCGAAGAATATCTCATCAAATGATGCACGGTCCGTGCAGCAGGGCCGGCACCCCGGAGAGCATGCATGCCTGTGCACATGAACCTTCTTGTGGCCCCCATTCCTCTGGCCGGCGAGATCGCCGGTGCGGAACTGGCATTGCCGCAAGCGCAGGCCCATGCAGCCAGGGATGCGGCCTTCGATGCGCTGGTGCGGGACCGGCAAAAAACGCCGGCCGTGGACCCGCAAACCGGCCTCGAATCCCTGGGCAAGGATGGCGGCGGCCAGGGGCCGCCCCCCCGCCGGCAGCGCCAGGGACGCAAACGCCCTGCCAGCGCGGAGCCTGCACCGACGATTACCCACGCCCATGCCGAAGGCCCCTGGCAAGGCGTTCTCATCAATGTCAACGTCTGACCGCCAGTAATGGACTGCCCTCACCATGCCTCAATGGATCATCATCGTTCTCACCGCCGCAGAAGTGCTGTTGCTTGTGCTGGTGGGGTTGTTTTTTTTGCGACTCAAGCGTTCCGAGCAGCTGGTGCTGGAATTGCAATCCAACCAGGAGCGGCTGCTGCAACGGCTCCAGTTCAACGCCCAGCTGGAACAGGAACTTGTCTCCAGTTTCGCCCAGCGGCAGCAGGAACTGGTGCACCTGTCGCAACAGATGGATCGCCGCGCCGAGGAACTGAGGGATCTGGTGGACAAGGCGGAGCGCATCACCCGTTCGCCCCAGACGCTGCGGCATATGGTCTTGCAGGGGCACCGCCGCGGGCAGTCCCTCAAGGCGCTGGCCCACGCCACGGGGCTGACGCTGGATGAAGTGACGCTTATTCTCCGGCAGTCGCAGTCGGAGCTGGAGAGGGAGTAGCCCATGCGTGTGGGACGCGACCAAGCCGGCCTGGGGGGCCACTCTTTCGACTCCTCCCGGGAACGGCGTGAGGCCTTCCGGCGTTCCCATCGCCCTGGAGACATTGTCCGGGCCCGGTTCCTGGAATGGGAACTGCGCCCTGCCACAGCCGACGCCTCCGGGTTGGCCTGGGTGGAGGTGGACAGCCACGCCCTGCGTGCGCCCCTGTGCGGCGACTTCGCCCCCGGCGACCGGTTTTTGCTGCAGGTCAACGCCCTTGAGCCGGAGATTGTGCTGGCCATGGTCGCCCGAAACAATGCCGCCGCGACAGCGGACGAGGCTGCCCGCCCCAGGCTGCATATCACCATCTGAAACGCATGACACCTCCCCGCCCCCTGCCCATGGGGCCCGGCGCGCCCTGGTTGGCGCCCCTGGCCGGCTATTCCGATCTCGCCTTCCGCCTGCTGTGCCGCGAGTACGGCGCTGCCGTCTGCTGCACGGAAATGGTCAGCGCCAAGGGCCTTGTCTACGGCTCCCCCGGCACCCGCGAGTACCTGGCCACCCTGGAGGCAGAGGCTCCGGTGGTGCTGCAGTTGTTTGGCCCGGAGTCGAAATTCATGCTCCCGGCCCTGGACCTGTGCTTGTCCAAGGGTTTTGAATGGTTCGATATCAACGCCGGTTGCCCCGTCCCCAAAGTGGTGAAGACCGGCTGCGGCGCAGCTCTGGTGCGCGACGAGGACGGCCGAAGCCGGCTGCTGCAGATGGTGCGGGACATGGCCCGCCAGCTCGGCCCGGGCCGGCTGGGGGTGAAATACCGCCTGGGCTGGACCACCGGGGACGACGTGGCCGTGGAACTGGCCTGCCGGCTGGAAGAGGCCGGGGCAGGGTGGATTACCCTGCATCCGCGCCATGCCACCCAGGGCTACGGCGGGCAGGCCCGCTGGGAGGCCATCGGCCGCGTGGTGCAGGCCGTGTCCATCCCGGTCCTGGCCAGCGGAGACTTGTTTCAGCCGGAAGACGGCGTGCGCTGTCTGGAGCAGACCGGGGCCGCCGGGGTGATGTTCGCCCGCGGTGCGCTCAAGAATCCCGGCATCTTCGAAGGCTTCCGCCGCCTGGCCGGCACGTCCGCGCTGCCGGATGTCCCCTTGCCGCACGATTCGCCCCAGGCCCTGGCCGCCTGCATCCGCCGCCATGCCAGCCTGGCCCGGGAACATGCCTCCAGCCCGGCGCAATTTTTTCGCATGCGTGGCTTCATTCCCCGCTATGTCAAGCGGCTGCCGGAAGGCGGGACGTTGCGCAGACGGCTGACCTTGTGTAAGAACTGGGAAGAGCTGGAGACCATTGCCGCAGTCATCGACGCCTTGCCCGCCATGGAACCGGTAGAGCCGGTGGAACCGGTGGACTTGGCTGAATATATGCCGTGAGGGGGAATTGTCGCGTCATGGACGTCAAGCGTGCCCGCACCGCCGGGTTCTGCATGGGGGTGAGTCTGGCCTTGCACAAGCTGGACCGCCTGCTGCAGCAAAACGGCGCGCAGCCCATCCACACCCTGGGGCCCATCATCCATAATCCCCAGGTGCTGGAGCACTATGCCGCCCGCGGGGTGACCCGCCAGGACGATCCCGACGCCTTGCCGCGCAACGCCCAGGTGGTCATTCGCGCCCACGGCGTGCCCCAGGCTGTGGAAGAACACCTGCGCAACCGCGGCGTGGAAATTCTGGACGCCACCTGCCCCAAGGTCAAGCGCGCCCAGCTGCTCATCCAGAAACAGGCCTCCCAGGGCCGCAAGCTGTTGCTGTTTGGCGAGCCGGACCACCCGGAAGTGGTGGGGCTCGTGAGTTACGCCGGCCCGGGCTGTCTGGTGTTCCAGGATCTGGAAACCCTCACGGCCCTGCCTGTGGAGCCCGGCCAAGCCTATGTGCTGGCCTCCCAGACCACCCAGGACCGCCGCCGCTTCGAGGACGTGCGGGCCTGGCTGCAGGCCCGGCTGGGCGCGGATTTGCCCGTGCTGGAAACCATCTGCGACGCCACCCGCGAGCGTCAGGACGAAGCCAAGGCCCTGGCCGAGACCGTGGACGTGATGGTGGTGGTGGGCGGCTTCGATTCCGGCAACACCCGCCGTCTGGTGGATGTGGCCGTGGCCGCCGGTGCGCCCTGCCACCATGTGGAAACTGCGGACGGGCTGGACCCTGCCGCCTTTGCCGGCCGCCGTCTGGCCGGCCTCACGGCAGGGGCCTCCACCCCGAAACACATCATCGACGCAGTGGAATCCCGCCTGCGCGCATTTGCCTGAGCCCCAAAGGAGCCCCCCATGGCCCAGACGAACATTCTGCTTGAAGCCGGCACCAATGAACTGGAAGTGGTGGAGTTCTATCTGGAAGAAGCAGGCTCCGACACAGGCGGCGAATCGAAGACCGGCAAGTCTGCCAGCTACCGGGGCTACTACGGCGTAAACGTGGCCAAGGTGCTGGAAATCATCCGCATGCCCAATGTGACGGAACTGCCCGAGGCGTCCAATTCCGCCATCCTGGGGGCCTTCAACCAGCGCAACAACATCATTCCGCTGGTGGATTTGTCCATCTGGCTGGGCAAGCAGCGCGCGGAAAACGAGGCGCCCAAGGTCATCGTCACGGAGTTCAACGACTCGGTCACGGCGTTCATGGTTTCCGGCGTCACGCGCATTCACCGCATCAGCTGGGAATCTGTGGAGCCGCCCAACGAATACATGGCCGCCATGAGCGACAATTCCATCACCGGCGTGGTGCGGCTGGAAGATCGCATCGTGTTTCTGCTGGATCTGGAAAAGATCGTCACCGACCTGAATCCTGCCCTGGGCCTGAAGCTGGATGAAGCCATCGACTGGAGCACGGACATCCGCTATCGGGCCATCGTGGCCGACGATTCCGGCGTCATCCGCGAGATGATGCGCGATTTGCTGGAAAAGGCCGGCTTCGACGTCACCGCCTTCACCAATGGGCGCGATGCCTGGGAAACCCTGCAGCGCATCGCCCAGGCTGCCACGGAACAGGGCCGCCCGGTGCGCGATTTTGTGCATGTGCTGGTTTCGGACATTGAAATGCCCCAGATGGACGGCCACCACCTGACCAAGCGCATCAAGGAGGATCCCGTGCTGCGGGATTTGCCCATCATGCTTTTCTCGTCCCTCATCACGGACAAACTGCGCCACAAGGGCGAGGCCGTGGGCGCGGACGACCAGATTTCCAAGCCGCAGATCACGGAACTGGCCCAGCGCGCCCGGGCGCTCATCAAGTCGCGCTGGGGGTAGGCGGGTCATCACATCTTGTTGGTCGCGCTGCCGCATTGTTGTCACACATTGGGGATATTTCCTGATGACCTCGGGATGTTCCCGGTGGTGAACGGACAACAATGTGGGGCGTGGCCATGCGGCAATCCGATTCCTCTTCCACCTGCGGGACCCAGGACCAGGCGGAAGCCTGGCTGCAGAGTCGCGAAGAGCTGCTCTCCCGCATCCTGGAGCGCAAGCGGTCCTTTGTGGACACAGCCAGCAAGCGCTATCTGCTGTATCTGGGCCGTTGGATGACCCGGGCCGGCGCCGTGCTGGCCCAGGACAATGCCGACCAGGTGCAATGCGCGGCGGACGCCTTTCGCCAGGCCGTGGCCGGCCGCATGGAAAGCCACTACCTCGGCCGGCTGCTGAGCGTGATGAAGGCCGTCATCGAGGAGGCCTCGCGCGATCCTGGCCTGGGGTTTCTGCCCGGCCCGAAGGCCGAGGCCATTGCCCACACCTTTCTGGATGATCTGGCCGATGCCTTTGCCGCGCATCTGGACCAGTCCATGTGCGCCCTGAACGCCCGTCCGTCGGCCGAGTCTCCCACAGGCGAAACCTCCGGGTATGTGGTGCAGTTTCGTGGCGAGATGGAACCCCGCGTCCGCCGGCTGAATGTGGAACTGGTGGAATTGTATTGCCGGATGCATCGCTCGTTGAAGAAGGACTATTGCTGCGTGCAGGAGGAGGAAGCCCCTCGGGAAGAAACCGTGCCGCAACTGCTGGACGCCTTCGGACGAGGTCTGCTGCATCCCGTGGACTGTTGCAGAGGCATAGATTCCTGCACCCTGGCCAGCGATACGAATTTCCCGCGCCTGTTATGCGCGCCGGTGCTGCAGGCGCTGCGCAGCTACGTCATCGGCTCGGACAAGTACGACGCCACCAACAAGAAGCTCATCCAGAGCATCTACAAATACTGCACGGCGCAATCCGAATTCCAGCGCTCCCGCCTGACGGAGTACTTCGAGGAACCGCACGTGAAGCAGTATCTGCTGGCGTATATCGTGCACATCCTGCAGGTGTTCTGCGAGGAAACCAAGCTGGAGGCCTTTGCCAACGTGGTGCGGGCCAACCTCAAGGAGGTGCCGGGCACCGAGGGGATAGGCTTCCGCCAAATCCATCTGTCCATGCTCGTGCATTCCTGGGCGCGCTGTTGCCTGGATAACCTCGGTACGCTGCGCGGTCGCAAGCGGGTGGTGCAGATCCTTCGCGTGCATCTTCCGGGCACGGACATTCCCGAAGTGGAGGAGGAAGGCGCGGCCGGGCAGGCGGTCGAGGCGTCCTGATGCCAGTGACGGGTTCGGGCAACGCCGCCAACCAAATCCCCCGGTTGCGCCAAGCGCAGACCTCGACCGCCCTGGCAATATCTCCGGCGGATTTCTTTCCCAACACGTCGGAAAGAGGGCCTGCAACGCACATGATCTTTGACGGGAATGGGCGATGACGATATTCTCCCCGAAAATCCTGACGGCGGACGCACCAACAGACAGGATACCCGGGGGGGGCTCCAGTCCATGGCGATACGCGCGGCACGTTTCTTCGTGCGACATGTCCCGATCTGTCTGTTGCTGGCGGCCCTGCTGCTGACGGCAACGCCGTGCCCGGCCGGAGGCGGCCGCGAGGCCGGCCCTTACGACCTTGCGCCTCCCGCCGTGCCCCTTACTGCCGAGGAAACCGCCTGGCTCCAGGCGCATCCCATCCTGCGCATCGGCGGCCCCAGGGCCTTCCCGCCCTTTCATTTTTATGACGAGACCGGCAGCGCCCAGGGCATGGCCCTGGACTACCTGCATCTGATTGCGAAGTCCCTCGGCCTGACGCTGCAACAAGAGCCCGTCGCTCCCTGGCCTGAGACCCTGGAGCGGATCAAGGAACAATCCCTTGACCTCATTCCCTGCATCGCCCGATCCCAGGAGCGCGAGTCCTTTCTTGTTTTCTCGAAGGCGTATCTGTCTTTTCCCATAGTCATCATCAGCCGGAGGGACGCCAGGTTCATTGGCGGGCTGGATGACCTGCGGGGCATGAACGTGGCGCTCATTCCAGATAACATCGTCGGTACCTGGCTGAAGCGCGACAATATCGACGTGAACCTCGTGCCCGTAGGCTCGCCTCAGGAGGCCCTCGAAGCCGTGGCCGAAGGCGCCGCCGATGCCGCCATCGAAAATCTTGCGGCCGCCAGCTACCTCATCGACAAGTACGGCCTGGCCAATCTCAAGGTCGCTGCCCCGACCTCATACGGCAACTACGACCTGCATTTCGCCGTTCGCCAGGACTGGCCGGAGCTTGTCGGCATTTTGAACAAGGCCCTGGACGCCCTCACCTGGCGGCATCACGCCCAGCTGCGGGGCAAATGGCTTTCTGTCCGCTATGAGCATGGCATCACGCCCCTGGACGTCTTCACCTTGCTGCTGGTGATCTGCCTGCCCGTCCTGGCGGTGATGGGGACCACGCTGTGGCACAACCGCCGGTTGCGCCAGGAGGTGGCGCACCGCAAACGCATGCAGGCCCAGCTGCACCGTGAGCGCGTTTTCACCAACGCCGTGCTGGACAGCGTCCCCGGCCTGCTCTTTCTGTATGATGATCACCAACGGCTGGTGCGCTGGAACCGGATGCATGAAACCTTGACGGGCTACACCGGCCAGGAACTGGCCTCCATGCATCTCATGGACTGGTACGAGGGCGACCTTGCCATGCAGGAAAAAATCGCCGCCGCTGTCCGCCGTGTCTTCGCGCAGGGCATCGGCAATGAAGAAGCCGAAATCCGCACCAAAGACGGCCGGCGTGTCCCCTTTTTCCTGACCGCCGTGCGGCTGGACATCGACGGCGCGACCTACTTCACCGGCATCGGCATCGACATCACCGAGCACCGGCGCATGGAGCACGCGTTGCTTGAGGCCAAGGAAGATCTCGAACTGCGCGTGGCGGAGCGGACCAGGGAATTACGGGAGGCCAACCTCAAGCTCCTGCAGCTTGATGAACTGAAGAGCTCGTTCATTTCCCTGGTGTCCCATGAACTGCGCACGCCGTTGACGTCGGTGCTCGGCTACGCCAAGGTCACGTCCAAGGCTTTCCGCAAGCATTTCAAACCCCTGGTCCAGGATGACGCCCCGCTGACAGTGCGTGGAGACCAGATTCTGGACAATCTGCAGGTGATCGAAAGCGAGGGGGGCAGGCTCTCACGCCTCATCAACGATCTGCTGGATCTCAACCGGATCGAATCGGGCAGACAGCCCTGGCATGACCGGCCCGTCAACCTTGCCGAGGAAGCCAGGGCCGCCGTGCGGGTGCTGCAGCGCGAGTTCTCCGAAAAGCCTCAGCTCCGCGTGGAAGTTGCCATGCACCCTGAGGCCCCCCTCGTGATGGCCGATTGCGATCGTATCCGCCAGGTGTTCATCAATCTGCTGTCCAACGCCCTGAAATTCTCCGCAGAAGGTTTCATCCGCGTCACCGTCGGTCCGGACGCGTCCGGGCAAGGGGTCACGGTCACGGTGCAAGACAGTGGCATCGGCATCCCTGGCGAGGATCTGGAGCGGATTTTTGATCGCTTCTATCAGGTCGCCAAAAACCAGGACACGGACAAAGCCAGCGGCACCGGCCTTGGTCTGGCCATATCCCGCCAGATTGTCGAGCATTACGGCGGCCGGATGTGGGCGGAGTCCTCCCCGGGACAAGGCGCCTCCTTCACCTTCGTGCTGCCGAGGTATGCACGCTTCGAGGGGTGAGTCGGCAATTCCCTTTGATCCTGGCTCGCAACGCGCCATGAAAAGGCCTTGCCTGCCCGGTGGGGGGGGTACCTGGCAGGCAAGGCGCTTGGGGGGGGGACCGGGGGGGATGGTCCCCGCTATGGGCAGGGAGCGGGCAGCCGCGCAGGATGCGCAGCCGCCGCGAGCTCCCGTTGCGTCGAACCGACCGCTGCAGGAGGGGGGGTCCTATGAGAGAGCGGTCGGCAGGTCAGCCGTCCAGGGGGGGGAAGGACGGCCGATATGGTTGCCGGCATGGGCCGGGCAATGTCAGAGAACAATCCACCGCATCAATTCAACTCAGTCGGCCGCCAGCAAGTTTCGCTGTGGCAAGGGAATGCAGCTCCTTTGCCGTGCGCTGCAAATCGCCTGCGACCCGGCAGGCCTCCAGGGCCGTTTCCGCAACCTGGATGTGGATGTCCGGTTGCAGGGCGCGGATGACCTGGAGCACGCCACTGCTGCATTCTTTCCCCATCTCGCCATCGACCAGCACCGCCTCAAACGGGACACCGCTGAAGGCGAACGTGTACGCTGCCGCCACTGGGGAGCTGTGGCATTCGCAGGTGAGCCCGGCCGCCTGCAGTGCCTGGCAAACCTGCTGCAATGTGGTGGCGCATCTGTGAATGACGAGTACGTGCATGGCAACGCAGCCTTACTTGAGGCTCTTTATGCATCTGGCGTGCCAAATTTCGCCACGGGGTGATATTCGGGCAACAATCCGAATTGATAGGGATAATCACCCTGGGGCACCCCCGGCATGCGTCGGCGGCGAGGGTGCGTTTTCGCACATATACCTGTGCGCTGTGCGTTATCGCCCGGGCTCTTTTTGCAGCCGGCGGTGCAGGGCAAAGCGGGAGATGCCCAGATATGCCGCGGCGCGGCTCTTATTGCCATGGAATTTGGCCACAGCCTGTTCCACGATGTGCGCGGTCAGGGCTTCCAGGTCCAGCCCCTCTTCCGGAAGGGCCTGGGGCAGGTGCAGGATGGACGAGGGCGGCAGGGACGTTGTCTCCGTGCAGGCGGTGGCGGGAGAGGCCAGGAAGGACAGGTGCTCGGGCCGCAGCACCGTATCGTCGCAGAGGAGCACGGCGCGTTCGATGGCGTGTTCCAGTTCCCGCACATTGCCCGGCCAGGAGCAGCGTTGGAGCAGGGCCAGGGTGTCCGGATGCAGGGAGCGGAAGGCCTTGCGCTTTTTGACGGCTTCGCGCTGCAGAAAGTGACGGGCCAGGGCCTCGATATCCTGGGGGCGTTCCCGCAACGGGGGGATGACCAGATGGCCCACCTTGAGGCGGTGGAAGAGGTCGCGCCGGAACCGGCCCGCATGCACCAGTTGCTCCAGACCCTGGTTGGCTGCGCAGACGACACGGGCCTTGAACTGCCGCCGCTTGACGCCGCCCACGCGATAGAAGGTGCGTTCCTCCAGCACCCGCAGCAGCTTGGGTTGCAGCGTCAGGGGCAGTTCGGCGATTTCGTCCAGAAAGAGGGTCCCCTGGCCGGCCAGTTCCATCTTGCCCAGGGCGCCGCGGGGCGCGCTGCCCGTGTAGGCACCCGGATCGTGGCCGAACAGTTCGGATTCGAACAGCTCTGTGGGGATGGCGGCGCAGTTGATGGCAATGAAGGGCTGATCGCACCCGGATTCGCCAAAGTGGATGGCCCGGGCCAGGACTTCCTTGCCCACGCCGGTTTCTCCTTCCAGCAGCACGGGCACATCCGGGTTGGCATGGAACAGCCGGGTTTCGTCAAAGAGCTGCAGCATGCGCGGGGCGGCAGCCACCACGCCGTCCAGGCCGGCATGCTTCCGCAGCAGTTTGCGGGCCTGGTCCAGATCCTGGCGCAGGCTGGTCGTGGCGGCGGCCACATGCTGCTCCACGGGGGCCTTGAGGGCCTGATTTTCGCGCAGCAGGGCCTGGTGTTCCGCGGCGCGTTCGATGACGGCGGCCAGTTCGCGGGCATTGATGGGTTTGTTCAGATAGTCATAGGCGCCCTTGCGCAGGGCTTCGATGGCGGTTTCCATGTCGCCGTGGCCGGTGATGAGCACCACGTCGCAGGTGCTGCAGGCCGGGTCCGTCTTGATGGCCGTCAGCAGCTCCAGGCCGTCCATGCCGGGCATGCGGATGTCCGTGACCACCAGGGGAAAGCGTTCGCGCCGGAGCGCGGCCATGGCCTCCTGCCCGCCGGCAACCGCGGCAGGGGAGTGGCCCAGGTCGGCGATGACCACTTCCAGACTTTTGAGACTGTTGGGATTGTCATCCACTACCAGCACGCGCATGGGCACCTCACGACGGGTCGGCCGCGCGCAGTACCAGGGAGAAACGGGCTCCCTGTCCGGCGGCGGCTTCGGCCAGCACGTCCGCGCCCCAGGAGCGGGCCAGGCTGTGCACGATGGATAATCCCAGCCCCATGCACAGGCTGGCGTCCTTGGTGGTGAAGAACGGATCGAACAGCCGGTCCTGGCGTCCACCCAGGCCAGGGCCATTGTCTTCCACGATCAGCAGGACCTGTCCACCCCGGGCGCAGCCCTCCACGCGAATGAGTTTCGGGCGCAGCGGGTCCACGGGCAGGGTATCCAGGGCCTGCATGGCGTTGACCACCAGGTTGATGACCACCTGCTCCAGTTGTACGGGGCTGGCCAGGACGTGCGGCAGCGCCGCAGGCAGGTGCAGGGCGAGTTCGATGCCGTGGGCGGCAAGCTGGGCACGCACCAGTTGCAGGGCGCTGCGCACCGAGGCTGCCATGTCCACGGGCTGGATGGCGGCCGGAGTGTCCAGGCGGGAGAGGGCGCGCATGTGGTTGATGATGTCGCGCACCTTGTTGGCCTCCTGCAACATCAGGCCGATGCGTTCCCGAATGGTGGCCACGGGCAGGCTGGGGTTGCTCTCCAGCAGCATTTCCAGGCCGCTGCCGTACAGCTGCAAGGCATTCAGGGGCTGGTTGATCTCGTGGGCGATGCCAGCAGCCAGGGTGCCCATGGCTTCCAGCTTTTGGGCGCGGTGCAGCCGGGCTTCCACGGCCAGCTTTTCGGTCACGTCTTCCACCAGCAGCACCACGTCCTGCCCGCCAGGGGCCGCCGTGGGCAGCGGGCAGAAGGAGAAGCGCAGGGTGCGCATGCCGTGGGGCAGGGGCACGTCCAGATGCAGTTCCCGAGGGGTGTCCCGGCAGCAGCCGGTCGTCTCGCAGGGGCAGGGCGCTGTCTGGGCCAGGGTGGGCAGCAGCAGCCGGCATTGGGGCAGGGAGTCGAAATCCACGTGGGGATACCACTGCCGCAGCTTGTGATTGGCCAGCACGATGTGTCGCTGCGAATCGATCACCGCCAGTCCCAGGGGCAGGTTGTCGGTGATGGACTGGGCCAGACGTTCGCCTTTGGCGGCGGCCTCGCGGGCGTGGCGAAAATGGGTGACATCCACATGCGTGCCGCGGAACAGCAAGGGTTTGCCGGCGTCATCCCGCACCACCGCGCCCCGGGTGAGGAACCACAGGATGCGGCCGTCTTTGTGGAGCATGCGGTGTTCCATCTCGAAGACATCCAGCGCGCCTTCCACATGGGCGCGGGCTGCAGCGAGAACGGATTCCCGATCATCCGGATGGATGCGGGCGGCCCAGGCGTCCACGGTGGAGGGCAGTTCCGTCTCGGCAAAGCCCAGCATCTGCTTGAGGAAGACGTCCAGATGCAGCGTGCGTGCCGCCATGTTCCATTCCCAGCTGCCCAGGCCGCCGGCCACCAGGGCCAGGCGATATCGCTGTTCGCGGGCGTGGAGCGCGTCCATTGTGGCGCAGTGGGCTGTTTCGTCCTGGGCCACCAGCACCACGCCGTAGCCCGGCAGCGGGATGGGCGCGGCCCAGGTGCGCAGCCAGGCCATGGCGCCATCCGTCCGGCGCATACCCAGCAAGGCGGGACCGCGCATCGCGCCCTGGGCCAGTGCTTCGGCAGCGGGAGATGCGTGCGGGGGCAGGGGGGAACCATCCTGCTGGAACATCGGCCAGCGCGCGGCCGTTACCTCGTGGCCGAGGAGCTGTTCCCGCGGTCGGTCGAAGATGGCGGCCGCGGCGGCGTTGGCCTCGACGATGCGGCCTTGCGGATCCGTGATGGCCACGGCCACGGGCAACAGGTTGGCGATGAGGCGATACAGGGCCAGCGTGTCCTGCCCCGGAAGAGGCGGCCCGAGATCGGGCGGTTTTTCTGGTGCGGACACGGGAGCCTTACTCGGCAGGGAGCCTGCTGGCCACCTGGGTCAGTACGCGTTGGAATTCGGCTGCGTTCACGGGTTTGGCGATGTACCCGTCCATGCCGGCGGCGAGAAAGCGTTCCCGGTCGCCCTTGAGGGCATGCGCGGTGATGGCCACCACGGGAATGCTGGGAGACAGGCCGGGCACGGCGCCGTTGCGGATGTGTTCCAGCAGTTCCAGGCCATCCATTTCCGGCATCTGGATGTTGGTCAGCACCATGTCGAAGCGTCGGGTCTGCAGGGCGTCCAGGGCCTGCAGGCCATTGCCGGCGCACACTGCCTGGTGGCCCTGCTTTTCCAGCAGCCGCACGGCCAGACGCTGGCTGACGATGTTGTCGTCCACCATCAGTACTTCCAGACAGCGGGCGCTGCCGGCAGGCAGGGATTCGGCTGCGGCCGGACGCGGCGCAAGCACGGCCGGCGGCTGGAAGGTGGCGGTGAAGTAAAACGTGGAGCCCAGCCCCGGCCGGCTGCGCAGCCAGATGGCGCCGGCCATCATCTCCGCCAGTTCCTTGGCGATGGCCAGCCCCAGCCCGGTGCCGCCATACTGCCGGGCCGTGGGGGCCTGGAGATAGCATTCAAAAATTTCGCGGTGCTTTTCCTGGGGGATGCCCAGGCCGGAATCGCGCACGGAGAACAGGAGCTTCACCGGGCTGGGCTGCATGGCCCTGGCCCTGGCCTCCACCTCCTCGCGGCTCAGGGGTACGGTGACCATGTTCACCTCCACCTCCACGCCGCCGGCGTCGGTGTATTTGACGGCATTGGAGACGAGGTTGCCAATGATCTGCCCCAGGCGGCCGGGATCGCCGTTCAGACGGGGAGGCACGTCCGGGCTGATGTGCAGGGAACAGAAGATGCCCTTGCGTTCGCAGGCGTGTCGGTGGGGCTTGAGGGCCTTGTCCAGGGTGGCCCGCAGGTCGAAATCCACCTTGGCCAGTTCCATCTTGCGGGCTTCGATTTTGGAAAAATCCAGGATATCGTTGATGATGCGCAGCAGGGTTTCCGCCGAGTCGCGCACGGTTTCCAGGAAGTCGCGCTGTTCGTCGGTGAGGTCCGTGTCCAGGGCCAGTTCGGTCATGCCGATGATGCCGTTCATGGGCGAGCGGATTTCGTGGCTCATGTTGGCCAGAAAGGCGCTTTTGTGCTGGCTGGCGCGTTCGGCGGTCTGCTTGGCCGAGCGCAGTTGCCGCTCGGCGCGGACCTTGAACAGGGCGATTTCGATGTTGGAATGCAGCTCGCGTTCTTCAAAGGGCTTGATGAGGTAGCCGAAGGGCTCCGAGAGCTTGGCGCGTTCCAGCGTTTTTTCGTCGGAATAGGCGGTGAGGAAGATGATGGGCGTCCCCTGCCGCGTGTGGATGAGCTCCGCTGCCTGCACCCCGTCCATCTCGCCCCTGAGCTTGATGTCCATGAGGATGAGGTCTGGCGTCAGCTCTGCCGCCTTTTCCACGGCTTCCTCGCCGGTGGAGCAGATGGCCGGAACCTTGTAGCCCAGGCGTTCCAGGGTATTCTTGATGTCCAGGGCGACGATGCGTTCGTCGTCCACAATCATGATTTCCACTTCTGCCATGCCCATTGTCCTCGGTATCCTGTGAAGGTGCCTGAAACGCCGAGATGCATCAAGAGGGCGGCACAACATTGTGGCAGGGGCGCTGCCGTGGCCGCAATGGGTGTGTGGGAAGATATGTCATTGTCATGTCGAAAAAATCTGCTAGAGTTCCCGGCACGCCGTCAGCTCTAAGGGAGCATCTTGTGAAGAAAATGTGCGTCGGTGATCTCAAGGTGGGCATGTTCATTGCCGATTCCGGCCTGTCCTGGCTGGAACACCCGAATTTATACGCCCAGGAAGGCCTGGTGACAAGCCAGGAGCTCGTGGATTCGCTGGTGAAGGAAGGCTATACGGATGTCTTCGTGGATCCGGCCCGCGGCACCTACGTGTTCGAGGACGACGGCCGCACCCCGGAACAGCACATGGCCGACGGCGTGCTGGCCGCCCCGGAACGAGGCGATTGGTCGGAAGCCAAGATCATGCTTGACCGGCACGACGCCTTGCGCGGGGAGATGAACACCGCCAGGCGGCTGTATGCCGAGGCCATGCAGAATGTCCGCATGTTTCTCGACGCTGCCCGTGACGGCTCCATGCCGGAGATCGCCGCCTGCGAAGTCCTGGTGGAGCAGGTGATCGAGTCCCTGTTGCGCAGCGACGATGCCCTCATCTCCCTCACCAAGCTGAAGACCTTCGACGAATACACGTACACGCACAGCATCAATGTCTCGGTGCTCAGCGTGTCCTTCGGCAAGTCCCTGCAATTGCCGAAATCCACGCTGCGGCTCCTTGGGCTGGCCGGCCTGTTTCACGACCTGGGCAAGCAGCGCGTTCCACAGCACGTGCTCAACAAGCCCGGCAAACTGAGTCCGGAAGAGTTCGAGGTCATCAAGTCGCACCCGGAGCGCGGGTACGCATTATGCGCCTCCAGCGGCATCAAGGACGCCGCCGTACTGCGCGGCATCCTCGAACATCACGAAAAATGCAATGGCTGCGGCTATCCGGCCAAGCTGACCGGCGAGGCCGTGCACCTCTTCGGGCGCATCATCAGCGTGGCGGACGTCTATGACGCCCTGACCAGCCGCCGGGTGTACAAAGGCGGCATGCTGCCCAACAAGGCCCTGTCCATCATGTACAACATGCGCGGGGAGGATTTCTTCCCCGGCATGGTGGAGCGGTTCATCAAAACCGTGGGCATTTATCCCGTGGGCAGTCTGGTGCGGCTTTCGGATTTTTCCCACGGCGTGGTGGTGGCGGCCAACCCGTCCCTGCCCCTGCTGCCCCTGGTGAAGGTGGCCTTTGACGAACGCATGCGGCCGCGATCGCAGGTGCTGGTGGATCTGGCGCAGGAAAAGACCCTGCAAGGCCCCCGCGCCCGCAAGATCGTGGATTGCCTGGACCCGCGGGACTACAAACTGGACGTCACCCCCCTGGTGGGGTGAGGACGCGACGCTCGCTAGAGCACGTTGTTTTTGAAAAGAACTCTCGGGGGAACCCTTGTCTGAAGAAATGTTCTTCCGCCCTTCAAAAGCTGGCCCCCTTCCCAAAGACTTTTTNAAAAGGTTTCCTCTCTCGCAATGTTCTTTTTCAAGAGTAAAATGCTCTACGGCGCGCTGCCGGCCTCCTTGGGTTCCACGGGCAGGCCGGCGTCCACCCAGGCGTCCCAGCCGCCCACCAGGGCGTAGACGTGCGGCACGCCGTTTTCCAGCAGCTTCAGGCCCACACGCAGGCTGGTGGATTCATCATAGCAGGTGCAGTACAGGACATAATGCCTGGACTTGTCCAGCGTCTTGGCCCATTCCCCGGCCTGGCGCGGCTCGTGGCGCACCGCTCCCTTGATCTTGGTCTTTTCATGCTCCCAGGACGAGCCGGTGCGGGCATCCAGGATGACGATGGCCGGATCGTCCAGCCGCCCGGCCAGCTCCTCGATGGTCATGCGGCCGATCATTTCCTTGGTGGGCGCCGGCGCGTCCTTGGACGCGGCCAGGGCCGGCACGACCTGGGCCAGCATCAGGGCCAGGGCCAGGGTCAGCCACAGCAGGGTGCGGGGGGAGAGGGATACGCGGTGCAGTGTCATGGCGGCGGTGCTCCTTGGGAAGGCGTGACATCGCGTCGTGCGATGCGCGACCACGGTATACGGAATAATAGTCGTGATTCCAATCCAAATTCGACGGCAGGCGACGATCAATCCACCCCATACCCCTGCAGTTTCTTGTGCAGGGTGACGCGGGAGATGCCCAGCAGCCGGGCAGCCTCGCTTTTGTTGCCGCCGGTCTGGGCCAGGGTCTGCAGGATGGCGGCCTTTTCCACGTCTTCCAGGGGGCGGCCGGCCAGGGACGGCGCCGTGGCGGGCGTGGGCGGCTCGCTGCCCCCCACGCTCGCGCTCGCCTTCGTTGCCATCTGGCGCAGGGCCAGGGGCAGCTCGCGGTCGCTCACGTAGTCCCCGGCCGCCAGCAACACCGCGCGTTCGATGGCATTTTCCAGCTCCCGCACATTGCCGGGCCAGGGATGGCGCACCAGGGCGTCCATGGCCTGGGGGGTGAAGCGCTTCAGCGCCTTGCCGTACTTGGCGGAAAACTTTCCAAGAAAGTGCTGCGACAACAGCGGGATGTCCTCCTGTCGTTCGCGCAGGGGCGGGACGTGGATGTGCAACACATTGAGACGATAGAATAAATCCTGGCGGAACCGCCCGGCGGCCACTTCGGCCTCCAGATTCCGATTCGTGGCGGCGATGATGCGCACATCCGCGGTAATCACGTCGTCGCTGCCCAGGCGCTGCAGTTCTCCCTGCTGGAGGACGCGCAGTAATTTCGCCTGGATGAGTGCGTCCAGCTCGCCGATTTCATCCAGAAACAGCGTGCCGCCGTCGGCCTGGAGGATGCGGCCTTCCCGGCGCTTGTCTGCCCCGGTGAAGGCGCCCTTCTCATGGCCGAAGAGTTCGGATTCCAGCAGCGACGTGGTGAGGGCCGCGCAGTTGAGGGTGGCCAGCGGCCGCCGGGCGCGGGCGGAATTGGCATGCACGGCCCGGGCGATAAGCTCCTTGCCTGTGCCGGATTCGCCAGTCACCAGGGTGGCGGCCTCGCTGCGGGCGGCCACGGCGGCCATGGTCAGGGCTTCCTGCAACGCCGGACTGACGCCGATGAGCTGACCGGGATCGAAGGCATCCGGCAACAAGGCGCGCAGGCTGGCGTTTTCCTCCTTCAGGCGGGTGTGGTCCAGGGCTCGATCCAGGGCCAGGCGCACCAGCTCGAAATCCAGCGGCTTGGTCAGGTAGTCATAGGCGCCGGCCTTGAGGGCCTCCACCGCGGCATCCACGGAGGAATACGCCGTCATGATGAGCACCGGCACGGCCGGGTTGCGCTGCTTGATGCGCGTCAGGGCCTCCACGCCAGACATGCCGGGCATGCGCACATCCATGAGCACGGCGTCAAAGGGGCCTTGCTCCACCAGAGAGACGGCCTCCTCCCCCCGCGTGGCCGGCGTGACGGCATAGCCCCAGCCCTTGAGCAGCAGGCTCAGGGATTCGAGGTGGCCGGGATCGTCATCCACCACCAGAATGCGTGACATGCTCATGCGTACTCCTTTGCAACGCCGGGAAAGCGCAAGGCGGCCACCGCACCCGGACCGGGCACGGCATTGGCCAGCCGGACTTCGCCGTGATGCGCTTCCATGATCTGCTGCACCACCGCCAGCCCCAGCCCGGCGCCCTGGGGCCGGGTGGTGACGTAGGGGGTGAACAGCGTGGGCAGCAAGTCGTCGGGAATGCCGGGGCCGGTATCCCGAACCTCCAGGACCACGGTGTGCGCTGCGCCGGCGGGCTCCAGCCGGGCGGCAAGGGTGAGCACGCGGGGCCGGTCCTCCACGCGGTGCATGGCCTCCATGGCGTTGAGCATGAGATTGAGCAGCGCTTGCAGGAGCTTGTCGGCATCGCCATGGATCGCAGGCAAGTCTGGAGGAATCGCATTGTTGATTGCGATGTGCTGTTGCTCCAAGTCGAATCGTAGCAGGGAGATGCAACGATCGACCACGTCGCCAATCGCAACCTCGCGCAGGGAGGCACCCGAGGGACGGCCCAGCTCCAGGAGTTCGCCCACCACCCGGTTGAGACGATCCACCTCCCGCAGCATGAGGGCGGCCATGCGGTCGCCGTCGCTGTGGGCGGGGAACTGGCCGCTGAAAAAGGTGGCCGCGGCCTTGATGGCCCCCAGGGGATTGCGAATCTCGTGCGCCACGCCGGCGGCCAGGGAACCCACGGCGGCCAGCTTGTCGCGGCGGCGCACGGCGTCCTGCAGGCGTTTCATGTCTGTCAGATCACGCAGGATCACCAAGGCCCCGCCCGGTGCGTCCTGTTCCGGTGTTCCCGGGCCTGGCGGCATGGCCGAGACGGTGAGTTGCACGGGCCTGGGCTCGGCGTCGGGGCGTGTGAGGAGCAGTTCGCGATCCACGGCAAGTCCCTCCTGCAGCACCGGGCGGATGGCCTCAGCCAGTTCAGAGGGCAGGTGGTCGATGGCGGTTCGGGCTCCGGCTTCGGCCCCGGTCTGATCGCAGGCCAGGCCCAGCATGGCGGCAGCGGTGGCGTTGCAGCGGTCGATGCGGCCGGAGGGGTCCACCACCAGGCAGCCGGCAGGCATCTGGGTCAGGGCCTCGGCGGCCAGGGTCTGGGATCGGGCCAGCAGCAGGCGGGATTGCCGGGCATCCCTCGCCCAGAACAGGCTGGCCACCCCGCCGCCTCCCAGCACCAGGAGGGCCAGGGAAAGCAGGGCGGTGTTGCGAAGGTCGTCGCGGCGGGCGGCGTCAAAGGGGGTGATGTCCAGCCCGACGAACAGGGCGTGCCCGGTCGAGGGGTCCGGGCAGGTGCCGTTGTCCACGCTGCACCAGCCGAGGCGGGCACCGGGCGGATGGTCCGCAAGCTGGGCGCGCATGGCCGGGGAGCAGTGGGGAGCCAGGGGGGAATAGGCCCGATAGACGAGAAAGGCCTGCTTGCCGTCCGGCGCTTCCACAATGCGCCATTGTGGCGCGCAGCCGGGAGCCAGGGCGGCCATGTCGGCTTCGTTCCACAATTGTCCGCCGATTTCCTGACTGCCGGAATGCAGCTGCAGCCTGCCGCGGGCGTCGGTGAGGGCCAGAAACAGGACGTTGGGCTGGGCGGCCATCTCTTCCAGGAGGATTTGCAGCCGTTCTTCGGCCGGCATGCCCCGGCGGTGTCCGCGCAGGCCGGTGCGCGCGCCGGCCTCCACGGCCGTGATGATGGCCTCCCCCTTTTCCAGCAACAGGGAAGACATGGCCTGCTTGGCCCGATGGGCGCTCATCCAGGCCATGATGCCCACCACCAGCGCCAGGATGAGCGCCGCCCCGGCCACGGCCCAGGCGGTGGCCGGCAGGCCGGCGGCAAAAGGGGAAGGCGTGGGGGAACGCATGCATGCTCCTGCGAAGAAACGCGACAGTTGTACAGTTACTTATCATGTTCGGACGCAGGTTGCATAGTTACTTTACAGTGGAACCTGTCCCTGGCCGACGTGCCAGGGGTACAGCGAAAAACATGCCAATCATTTCAATGTGCTGCTGCTTTCGGTGCAGGTTGGCCCGGCCTTTGCTGTAGCTTCTGCACGCACCAACGCTCCTCGACAACCGCACACCTCCAAGGAGATTCTCCATGAAATCCCGTCTTTCCATCTTCGCCATGCTCCTGCTGTTGGGTCTGGCCTTTGCCATGCCGGCCCTGGCCATGCAACATCGCGGCGGCCATGGCCAGGGATCTGGCTGCGGCATGATGGCCGGCAACGCCACGGATCCGGAAGCCCTGGCCAAGTTCAAGCAGTTCCAGGATGAGACCACTGCCCTGCGCCGTTCCCTGGCAGCGGACGCCACGGAACTGGAAGCCGTGCTCAGCGCCCAGAATCCCGATACCGCCAAGGCCCGGCTGCTGCGCGAAAAGATTTTCGACACCCACCAGAAGCTCCGTGACGCCGCCGAAAAGGCCGGCATTGCCGGCGGCATGGGCGGCTGCGGCGGCATGATGGGCGGCGGCTGCGGTGGTGGCGGCTGCGGCGGCATGGGCAAAGGCTGTATGTAACGAATCCCACATTTCCCTTCCCCTCCCTCCATACCTGCCACCCTTAGCAAAACGCCCCGTTTGGGGCGTTTTCTTTTTGGGGAAAATCTGTCACCTGAACAAAAAGGATGGGGGAATGTTGCAGCAAAGGAAGGGCAGGATGCGGTGGCTGTGTGTGGTTGGGATATGGTGCATGCTGCTGGCGACGGTGCTGCCGTGCCGGGCGGAGCAGACATTGCTTGTGCGCGCGGACATGTGGATGCCATATAACGGCGAGCCGGACGATGCCCGGCCCGGCTACATGGTGGAGCTCATCCGGGAGATTTTCGAGCCCCAGGGCTACCATATCGACTATGCGCTGACGTCCTGGAGCAGGGCGCTGGAAGAGTGCAAGGGCGGGCGCATCCACGCCATCATCGGCGCGGGCGAGGACCGCAAGCCGGATTTCGTCTTCCCGGACGAGGCCATCGGCTGGTCCGGCTATGCGTGGTTTGTCCGCAGGGGGTTTGCCTGGACCTTCACGGGGGTAGACTCCCTGCGCGGCGTGCGCCTGGGCGTGTGCGACACCTGCACCTATGACGAGGAGCTGGACGCCTACATCGCGGCCCATCGCGGCACCGAGGCCGTGCAGCCTCTGGCCGGGGAGGACATGGTGCAGAAGAACATCGCCAAGCTCCTTGGGGACCGCATCGACGTATTTTATGAAGACCCGCTGGTTGTCCGCTGGGAGTTGCTGCGCCGCGAAGCCATCCACATGGTGCAGCTGGCGACCCTGGCCCCCGAGGACAGGTTCGAGCGCATCTTCATGGGCTTTTCAAAGGCCCTGCCGGAATCCGAGCAGCTGGCCCGTCTGTTTGACGAAGGCCTCCGCCGCCTGCGGACTTCGGGCCGGCTGGCGGCCATCCTGGCGCAGTACAACCTGGAAGACTGGGAGCCGACGCCGCCGCCCGGCGAGGCGTCGGAGTAGCAGCGGCTAGGGCAAGTTATCTTTGAAAGGAGTTCTCGGGGGAAACCCTTTNAACCTTTTGCAAAAAGGTTTCCCCTCTCGCAATGTCCTTTTTCAAACGTAAAATGCCCTACACACCCAGGGCGGCGCGGATCTCAACGTCCTTGTTGCCCAGAATCACCGTGTCCCCGATGCGGATGGTGGGGAAGGACAGGGTGGGGTTGAGGAGCCGCAGTTCACGCATGCGGTCGTTGCGGTCGTCCCCGGTCAGGCGGTCCACATAATGGCAGGTGTAGTCGCCGTCGATGAGTTCGTCCAGCAGTTCCCTGGCCTTGGTGCAGTGTACGCAGGTGGAGAGGGCGTAGATGATGACTGGCGGGTGCATGGGAGCTCCTTGGTGATGGCTGACGGAAGGCTTATGCGGATGCTTCCACGTAATGGCAGCCTTTGCTTTCCTTGTTGCGCAGGGCGCTCATGGCCACGATGGAGGCGGCACAGCTGCCGTGCCAGAGGTCGATGAGGGGTTTGGAGAGCGGGGTGCGCTTGTAGAATTCCACCAGATGCAGCACCAGGGAATTCAGGTCGTCCGCGGCGCGCTTGAGCCGCATTTCCGTGCGCATCAGCCCGGCATAGTTCCACATGGTGTTACGGATGGTGGCCCAGTCCTGGGCGATGAGGGCGGGGTCTTCATCGTGGCGGCCGCCGGGGTGCTGCCAGTCCCGGATGGAGGCAAGCAGTAGTTTTTCCGCATGCTTGCGCCGGTGCAGCTGCTGGGCGATGTGTTCTCCCGCGGTGTGGCCCCACAGCAGGCCTTCCAGCAGGGAGGTGCTGGCCAGACGGTTGGCCCCGTGCACGCCGGTGCAGCTGCATTCGCCCACGGCATACAGCCGTTCCAGGCTGGTGCGGCCGGCCAGATCCACCAGCACACCGCCGCAGTGGTAATGCGCCGCCGGCACCACGGGGATGGGCTCCTTCATGATGGAGATGCCATGCTCCAGGCACTGCTTGTAGATGGTGGGGAAGCGGGTGGGCAGGTCGTGCGGCACGGTGCGGCAGTCCAAAAACACGCATTCCTCATCCGAGCGGTGCAGCTCTTCCACGATGGCGCGGGAGACGATATCGCGCGGGGCCAGCTCCAGGCGCTTGTCGTAGCGGGTCATGAACCGTTCGCCGGCGCTGTTGACCAGGATGGCGCCCTCGCCGCGCATGGCCTCGGTGATGAGGAACCGCCGCTTGCTGCGGTGGTAGAGCGCCGTGGGGTGGAATTGCATGTATTCCACGTTCATCAGGCTGGCGCCGGCCCGTGAGGCCATGGTGATGGCCGAGCCCACGCAGCAATCCGCATTGGTGGTGTGCTGGAAGATGCGCCCGATACCGCCCGTGGCCAGCACGGTGAAGTCTGCCAGGATGGTTTCCACCACGCCGGTGGCGTTGTTGTAGACGTAGGCTCCCAGGCACTCGTTGACGCGCTGGTAGCGGAACTGCAGGGCGCAGGTGTGGTGATGGCTGGTGATGAGGTCCACAGCCGTGCGGCCGCAGAGCAGGCGGATGGAGGTGGAGGCCTGCACGGTCTTGATCAGCCCGTCCATGATGGCCCGGCCGGTGTAGTCTGCGCAATGCAGGACGCGGAACACGGAGTGCCCGCCCTCGCGGGTGAGGTCGAATTCGGCCTCGCCGTCCTGCAGCTCGGGGCCGCCGGTTTTGCGGGCAAAGGGGATGCCGACGCGGTCGATGAGGATGTCTTTCACCGCGGCAGGTCCCTGGCGGGCCAGGAAGCGCACGGCCTTGATGTAGTTGTGGTCCCAGCCGGCCTTGCGGATGTCTTTTTCCAGCAGGGAGGGGGAGTCGTTGGGGCTGGTGTAGACAATGCCGCCCTGGGCATAGGCGGTGTTGCCGTCGTCGGGTTCTTCGCCGGCGGTGAGGACGACGACGTCAAAGCCGGCGTCGGCCAGTTCCAGGGCGCAGGTGAGGCCGGCAATGCCGGAACCGATAACCAGCGCCTGGCAGGAAAGACGGGCAGTTGGCATGAAAGCCCCGCTCAGACGGCGGCCTGCTGCAAGAAGCCGCAGGCGTTGATGGTTTGATGACGCTGCCCGCAGATGACCACGCGGGGGGCCGGGCCGTCCAGGGCCAGTTCATGGCCGGCGATGCAGTCTGCGGCGCGCAGGCGTTCCAGGGCCCGGGTCAGGTCGTCCAGGAAGGCCTTGAGGGAGCGGCGTTCCAGGCCCACCAGTTGCTGCAGGCGGGAGACGTCGGCTTCAAAGCCGGCGGCAAAGATGCCCATGGCGCCATACAGCCATTTGTCCAGGCCCTCGCGGCCCAGGGCATAGCGATCCTGGCGGCGGGCGCCATGTTGGGGGCTGCGGCCCAGGGTCTGCAAAATTTCGTCGTTCACTTCCACCAGACAGCTGGTGGCGTCTTCGTCCAGGAGCAGGCGGTTGAGCAGGCGCGTCATGTAGCGGTAGCCGCCCTTGCGGAATTCCAGGCAGCAGCCGTGCAGGCGGGCCAGGCTTTCGAAGATGCGGGAGCGGTTGCGCTCGTCGTGACGCAGGTGCAGTTCCTTGAGCAACTGCCCGGGGGCGACCATGCAGCCCGTGGCGGCGCGGGGTTGCTGGGCGCAGTAGATGAGGACATCCAGGTCGAACTGATCCAGAGTTTCGCCGGTGTACAGCAGCACCTTGGAGCGGGCCACCGTGGCCAGCGGCAGGGCGGACACCTGGGCGCGTTTGCCCAGGTAGTCCGCCCGGAAGAGGCTGGAGAGCAGAAACAGCGCCGGTTTCTGGAACCGCAGGCTGGGAGCGCTGGCGGCGGAGGTCATGAATTCCGAACCGGCCAGACCCAGAAGCCCATCGCCGGCCAGCGAGGCCAGGGAAGCCAGGGAAGCCAGGGAAGGCATGGGGGCCTGGGCATCATCGTGCGGGGCGATGGAGAACATGGGCGGCTCCAGTGCGTGCGCTGTGGAATGGAATCTACACCATAGATCACTCAGCGTTCAGGGGCAACCGTGCGTTTGACGAAAATCATCGGCGCATTGGGTGCAACGTTCCAGGGCCAGGGAATGGGATCCCGGTCCAGCAGCACCTGCTCCAGATCGGGGGTATGCCGGTCCACAAAATGCTGGAAGGCGTCGGTCTCAATGTAAAAACCGTTGTCCACAAACAGTCCTGCCAGTTCTTTGGCCAGGAAGTTGAACAGCCGCATGCGCACCAGACACTGCCTGCCCGGGGCATCTTCCTGCCGGGCATCATCCTTGAGGCTGATGGTGTCCCGCATTTGTTTGAAGGGGCTGTTGGTGCGCATCATGGCGCCCATGAGGCCGGGCATGGCGCTGGAGAGGGCCACGGTGTCGCCGGCGGTGATGCGGGCAGTGTCGATATCGTCCACGGGGTGGCCGTTGAGGAAGACGGTCTGGACGCGGCGCTGGGTGTAATCACCGCAGACATGCATTTGTTCGCAGAGGAACTCGCGGATGGTGCAGTTGTCCTCGCAGGCCACATAGAAGTGATCCTGGAACAGCTGCTGAAATTGTTCGGGCTGCGTGGTGTGGAAGGACAGGGCAGGCGGGTTGATCGGGATGACGCCAGGGGGGATGGCGGCTGCGCCATCGGACACGTCCTGTAAGGTGGGCAGCATGGGACCTTCCTGCAAAAAAGCCCTGCAGGAGAGGCCAAGCGGCCTCCCCTGCAGGTGGTGTGTAGGCCGGACGGACCTAGAATTCCATGACCTTGTCCAGTTCATCGGCGGGCACGTCGAACACCACGCCGTGAGGAGCCAGGGGCTCGCGGGAGAAGTACCTGGGCAGCCGGTCGTGGGCCTTGGTGAAGCCCGCGGCGGTGTTGAAGTCACGTTCCCAGGTGAGGATTTTCTTGCCAAGATCCACCACGTCGTTGCCGTCCATGCTCAGGCCGTACATGCCGTTGATGGTGTCCACCATGGCATTGAAGGTGTCGCCCTGATCCAGGATGGCGAAGGCCACGAAGAGGCAGAAGCCGGTAGCGTCCAGCGCGGCAGTGGCGATCTGGAGGTTGCGGGAGAGTTCAGCCTGGCCCACGGGGGTCAGGGGGTCAACCTTGCCGCCCACGCCCAGGATGTTGGTGGCCACGGCGTAGCCGGCGGTGTGGTCCGCGCCCTGGGTGGTGGTGGCGTAGGTGACGCCCACGCCCTTGACGGCGCGGGGGTCGTACGCGGGCATGGACTGGCCCTTGACCACGGGGGCGTGCTCAAGACCGTAGCAGCGGGCGGCAGTGGCGGTGCCGGCGCCCACAATGCGGCCCATGGGCGTGCCCTTGCCGGCTTCTTCCACCAGCTTGATGGCGCCTTCGGCATCGCCGAAGGGGATGACGCCAGCTTCCATGAGCACGCCGATGGTGGTGCCCATTTCGATGGTGTCGAAGCCGTAGTTGTCATCCATGAAGTCGAGCTTGGCGATGACGTCCAGGTCGTTGATGCCGCAGTTGCCGCCATGCGCCCAGACGGTTTCGTACTCGGGCTGCTTGGTCAGGTAGTTGCCGTCTTTGTCGTAGTAGGTGCCGGAGCACTGGATGCAGCAGCCGCGGTGGCAGCCGTGGGTGGCAGCGCCGGCGCCGCCGCGCTTTTCTTCAAGCTGGGCCTGGGCTTCGCCGGAGATGTCGGCGTGGTCCTTGTAGCGGCCCTGGGCAAAGTTGTAGGTGGGGTAGCCGCCGGCTTCGTTCAGGATGTTGGTGAGCACGTTGGTGCCGTAGGCAGGCAGGCCCTGGCCGGTAACGGCGTGGCGCTTGAGGCCTTCCAGGAACGCCTTGTTGGCGGTCTTGAACTGCTCGTCGTTGGCGGGCTTGCGCATGGAGGTGCCTTCGGGGTTGACCACGATGCACTTGATGCCCTTGGAGCCCATCACCGCGCCCACGCCGCCACGGCCGGCATGCCGGGTGGGACGGAATTCGGGGTCGGTCACGGCGATGGAGGAGTTGGACATCAGCATTTCACCGGCGGTGCCGATGGAGATGATGGCCACTTTTTCGCCGTACACGGGCTTGAGCTTGTCGCACAGGTCGTAGTTGGGCAGCATCTTGAGGGAGTTGTCTACCTCGATGGTCACGGCGTCCTTGGTGATGACCACCTTGTACACATCGTCGCCCTTGCGCTGGCCTTCGAGGATGATGGCCGCGTAGCCCAGGCGGGCAAGATACTGGGCAGCCTGGCCGCCGGCGTTGGATTCCTTGATGGTCCCGGTGAGGGGGGACTTGCAGCCGATGGAGAGGCGGCCGGAAATGACGGCGGCGCTGCCGCTCATGAGGCCGGGCGCGATGACCAGCTTGTTTTCAGGTCCCAGGGGGTGGCAGTCCGCGGGAACTTCCTTGCTCACCACGCAGGACGTCATGGCGCGGCCACCCAGGCCGGCATATTCGCCCACGGGAAGCGTGGTCAGTTTGGGACCGCCTTCAGCGCCGACATCGATACGAAGAATCTTGTCCATGGTGCCTCCTTTGAGACGCATTGCGAATGTCATGCACACCCAAGGTATGCAATAGGTGACAAATGAGCCTTGATCATAGAACTAGCCGGACAAAATGCAAGCAGTATTTGCGAAATTTCACTATGCTTTTTGAGGCATACATAGTGATGCTTCTCTGTAGTACATCAAACTTGCAGTTTGTCTGGCCTTCGTACCTGTCTTGCGATTCGGCGCCGAATCGAACAAGGTGGTGCAGGGGCGCTGCACCACCATTATCCCAGTCTTACAGCATGGCCTTGAGCTGCCGCAGGTGCAGTCGTTCTTCGTCGATACACTGCTGCACGAATTCCTGCTCCGAGGCAGGCACCAGCTCCCGCATTTCCATGAAGAACAGAAGGGTGTCCTTTTCGAAGGCCATGGCCATGCGGATGGCGGTTTTATCGTCCGTGGCTTCCGCCATGTATTTTTCCGCCAGTCCGCCGGTGAACAGCGCATGCGATTCGATGAGCGCGTTCACGTACATGGCGTATTCCTCAGCATTGCTCCAGGCCGGCAGTTCCACCGCGCCCAGCCGGGCCAGCAAGTCGGAGAAGATGCGCTCGTGCCGCATCTCTTCCTTGGCCAGATGCTCAAAGAGGGCCTTGAGCGTCTCCGTTTTGGCGTTGGAGGCCACGCGACGGTAGAATTCCTGGCCTTTCTTCTCTATTTCCACCGCCGCCTTGGCGATTTCAGATGCACTGAAAAACTGAGCCATGACAACTCCTTAAAGCTCGTTTGGCAGTTCTTTGAGCTGGGCGTAGGTGAACACCGGGCCGTCCACGCACACGTACTTGGTGCCGATGTTGCAACGTCCGCAGATGCCCACCCCGCACTTCATGCGCTTTTCCAGGGTGGTGATGATCTGGTCGTCCTCGAAGCCCAGTTTTTTCAAGGCTTGCAGGGTGAACTTGATCATGATGGGCGGGCCGCAGGTAATGGCCACGCAGTTTTTGGGCGAAGGCGCCATTTCTGTGAGCACGTTGGGGATGAGCCCCACGGTGTGTTCCCAGCCGGGCGCTTCGCGGTCGATGGTCAGCACGGTTTTCATGTCCGCGCGGGTGGTCCACTCGGGCAGTTCGTACTGGAAGGCCATGTCTTGCGGGGAGCGCGCGCCGTACAGCAGGCTGATGTCGCCATAGTCCTTGCGGTTGTCCAGCATGAACAGCATGAGCGTGCGCAGGGGGGCCATGCCGATGCCGCCGCCCACGAACACGATGTTCTTGCCTTTCATGGATTCGTAGGGGAACCAGTTGCCCAGGGGGGCGCGCACGCCGATCTGGTCCCCGGCGTTGATGGTGTGCAGTTTGGCCGTCACCTCACCGGCGCGCATGACGCTGAACTGCAGATAGTCCATGCGCGTGGGCGGCGAATTGATGACGAAGGTGGACTCGCCCACGCCGAAGACGGAGAGCTGCCCCACCTGGCCGGGCTGATACGTGAAGTTCTTCATGCGCTCTTCATTGTTCAGGCGCACGCGAAACGTCTTGATGTTGGGCGTCTCCTGGACGGTTTCGATGACCGTCGCAATTTCCGGGAGATACGGGTTGGGCAGGGTCATGAATCACGCTCCCTTCTTGCTGGCCTTGGCGGCCTTGGTCTTGCCGTGGGCCTTCTGCTTGGCCGAGGCCTTCTCCGCGGGCGCAGGCGTGGCGGCTGCCGGCTTTGCTGCAGGAGCCGGGGCAGGAGCCGGGGCCGCCGCGGGAGCAGGCGTTTCGGCTGCTGCCGCAGGGGCGGCGTCCAGGGCCTTGTGGACGATCTCGCGGATGTTCACGCTCATGGGACACAGCTTGATGCATCGGCCGCAGCCGCAGCAGGCGATGATGGACTCGTGAATGGTGGGATAGTAGCTGAACTTGTGTCCCACGCGGTTCTTGAGCCGGTGCGCCTTGGTGGGCCGGGGGTTGTGCCCGCTGGCTTCCATGGTGAACAGGGAGCTCATGCAGTTGTCCCAGGTGCGCAGGCGCTCGCCCACCATGCCGCTGCGTTCATCGGTGATGTTGAAGCAGTAGCAGGTGGGGCACAGGTACGTGCAGGCTCCGCAGCTGATGCATTTGGCGGAGACTTCTTCCCAGAAGCCCATGTTATCGAACAGGGAGAGCAGGGCCTTGGGCGCGCCGTCCAGGGGACGGGCCTGATCCAGCTCGGCGGCGGCCTGCTGCTTGACGGCTTCGGCGGCCGAGGCCTTGGCCGCGGCGTCGGTCATCAGGCTGGAGCCCAGGAGCTCCTTGCCGCGATCGGACACGGCTTCCACCACATAGCCGCCCTCCACGGGAGTGAAGAGCAGGTCGGAGCCGGCGGGATCGGCCGGGGAGCTGCCTACTTCGTGGCAGAAGCAGGCGTTTTCGGCGCTGGTGCAGACCAGGGTGGCAAACACCGTGGCGGCGCGGCGGGCCTGGTAGTAGGGGTCGTCCACGGTCTTGCCCTGGTAGACGCGGTCGAAGATCAGGAAGCCGCGGGCGTCGCAGGGCCGGCCGCCAAAGACCAGGGTGGCGTCGGGGTGGATGGTTTCCTTGACCACCACGTCCACCTGACCCAGGTTTTCAGGGTGCTTTTTGTATTTGAAGGCCGCCAGGGTTTCGCAGGCCGGGAACACCGTGCCCTTGGGGGGCTGGGTGGCCTGACGGTCGAGGACCAGGGGGCGATCCTTGGCCAGGGGACGGAAGACCACAGCGTCGCCCTCTTTGACGGGGGCAAGGACCTTGCGGGTCTTGGCCTGCTCTTCCAGCCAGGTGGCGAGCTTGTCGGCGGGGAGGAATTTCATGGGATTGGCCATTACCACCCTCTCTCATTGATATTCTCTTCCTCCACCTTGAAGGCCAAAAGCGGCGGCTTGGCGTCGATCTTGGTCCCGGCCTGGTAGTCGAAGAGCTCTTTGATTTCCTTGTTCAGCTTGCGCTTGAGCAACAGCAGCGGGATGTCCACGGGGCAGACGCGCTGGCATTCGCCGCACTCGGTGCAGCGGCCGGCCAGGTGCATGGCGTGGATCATCTGGAAGAAGAATTTTTCAGACACGTCGTCGCGCTGGCTCACCCAGCCGGGTTCACGGCTCTGGGCAATGCAGTGGTCGCGGCAGACGCACATGGGGCAGGCGTTCCGGCAGGCATAGCACCGGATGCAGCGCTCCATTTCCTTTTTCCAGTAGGCCATGCGGTCGTCCATGGACTGCTTTTCGAACTCCGCCAAGTCGTCGTAGTTGTCGGCGGCGCTTTCCTGCAGGGGTTCGCCCACGAACACATCGGAGACAAGCGCATTGTGGTACTGGCAGCGGCCGCATTTGTCTGCAGCCACGGCTTTGAGGGAGAGGGCCACGTCCTGCCCGGCGACCGACAGGGTGAGGGTGTCGCCCGCCACGGCTACGGCCTTGACGCGGCCCATATCCAATCCCTTGGCCTCAAGCGATTTTTTGATCCTGGTCAGATCGGCCACGCCGCTGCAGGGCGCGGCGAAGACCACCACATCGTCCCGGTTGAGCAGTTTTTCCTGCAGCAGCTCAATGATGGACCGGCTGTCGCAGCCTTTGACCACCACGCCCACCTTTTTGCCCTTGTAGGCCGTGAGGTAGGTGGCGGTGTTGTGCACGTTGAGGGGGCCCCAGAGGAGCTTGTCCACGTCCTCGGGGGTTTTCATGAAGATGGGCGTGGCGTGCAGGGCGTCGAAGCCTTGCCCCCAGCCAATGACCATCTCCAGCTCCGGAAGCCGTTCTTTGATGGCGGCCTTGAGTTGTTCAAGATGAGACACGGTCATCCTCCCTTGTTCGGCCTTACACGGCCTGCGCCAGCGCGCCGAGTTTTTCCATGGGGTTGCCGGCAATCTTGGGCGCGGGGCCCAGGGCGTGGATCTCGTTGGTGAAGGTGGTCACCACGTGTTGCCAGCGCTGGCCTTCCGAGGCGGAGACCCAGGTGTAGGAGAAGCGGCGCGGGTCGATGCCCAGGATGGGCATGAACCGGTGCACCACTTCCAGCCGACGCCGGGCGTAGAAGTTGCCTTCCGCGTAGTGGCAGTCGCGCGGGTGGCAGCCGGAAACCAGCACCCCGTCGGCGCCGTTGACCAGCGTCTTCAGGATGAACAGGGGATCGATGCGGCCCGAGCAGGGCACGCGGATAACGCGCAGGTCCGTGGGCTGGGTGAACCGGCCCACGCCGGCCGTGTCCGCGCCGCCGTAGGAGCACCAGTTGCAGAGAAAGCCTACGATTCTGAGTTCCTGGGACATTACTCGACCTCCTCCTTGACGCGCTCCAGCAGCACCGCGTCTGCAGACAATGCCGGCGGACACAGGGCGTTGACTTCCGCCAGGATCTGGTTGTCGGTGAAGTGCGAGAGCTGGATGGCTCCCTGCGGGCAGGTGGACGTGCAGATGCCGCAGCCCTGGCAGACGGTCTCGATGACCTCGGCCTTGGGCTGGCCCCGGAAGTCCACTTCCTTGATGGCCCCGAAGGGGCAGGTCATGATGCACTTGCCGCAGCCCACGCAGCGCTTGATGTCCACGGAGGAGACTTGCGGGTCGCTTTGCAGCGTGTCCTTGGAGAACAGGCCCAGCACCTTGGAGGCGGCGGCGGAACCCTGGCCCACGGAGGAGGGGATGTCCTTGGGGCCCTGGGCGCAGCCGGCCAGGTACACGCCGGCGGTGTTGGTTTCCACCGGGCGCAGCTTGGGATGGCTCTCCATGAAGAAGCCGTATTTATCGTAGGAGATGCGCAGCTTTTCCGCCAGCTGGGGGGAACCGGCGGCGGCTTCTGCGCCCACGGCCAGCACCACCAGGTCGGCGTCGATTTCCACTTGTGCGCCGGCCAGGGTATCTGCCCCGCGGACCACGAGCTTGTCGCCCTTGGGGTAGACCATGGCCACGCGGCCGCGGATGTAGCGCGCGCCGTATTCTTCCATGGTCCGGCGGGTGAACTCGTCATAGAGTTTGCCCGGGGCGCGGATGTCCATGTAGAAGACGTAGCTTTGGGAATCCGGGATGTGGTCCTTGGTCAGGATGGCCTGCTTGGCCGTGTACATGCAGCAGAAGCCGGAGCAGTAGGGCCGGTCCACGCTCTTGTCGCGCGAGCCCACGCACTGGATGAAGACGACGTTCTTGGGCTCCTTGCCGTCGGAGGGGCGCTTGACGTGCCCGCCGGTGGGGCCGGAGGCCGAGAGCAGGCGCTCGTACTGCAGCGAGGTGATGACGTCGGGGTATTTGCCGCCGCCGTACTCGCTGTAGACGGTCCAGTCCATCAGGTCGTAGCCCGTGGCCACCACGATGGCGCCGACGCTTTCGGTGACGATCTCTTCCTGCATGTCGTAGCGGATGGCCTTGGTGGGGCACACCTTGGCGCACACGCCGCACTTGCCCTTGGTGAGCTTGATGCAGGTGCTGGGGTCGATGCTGGCCTTCTTGGGGATGGCCTGGGGGAAGGGAATGTTGATGGCCGTGCAGGTGCCGACATTTTCGTTGAAGCTGTCAGGCGTCTTTTTGGCCGGGCATTTTTCCATGCACAGGCCGCAGCCGGTGCAGGCTTCCCAGTCCACATAGGTGGGCTTTTTCTTGATCTGGACGGTGAAGTTGCCCACGTACCCGCCAATTTCAGCTACTTCGCTGGCGGCATAGAGGGTGATCTTGTCGTGCTGGGCCACGTCCACCATCTTGGGGCCAAGGATGCAGCTGGAGCAGTCCACGGTGGGGAAGGTCTTGTCCAGCTTGGACATTTTCCCGCCGATGGAGGTGGTTTTTTCCACCAGCACCACATCCAGCCCGCCATCGGCGCAGTCCAGGGCCGCCTGGATGCCGGCCACGCCGCCGCCGATGACCAGCACGCGCTTGTTGATCTGGAAGCTTTTGGGGATGAGGGGCTTGTTCTGCACCAGCTTGGCCACGGACATGGCAATGAGATCCGCCGCCTTCTGGGTGTTGGCGGTTTTGTCCTTGCCGATCCAGGAGACGTGCTCCCGGATGTTGGCCATTTCGAACATGTAGGGGTTGAGGCCGGCGCGGGTCAGGGTGCGCATGAACGTGGGGGCGTGCATGCGCGGGGTGCAGGAGGCCACCACCACGCCGTCGAGGTGTTGTTCCTTGATGGCTTCGATGATGCCTTGCTGGCCAGGTTCGGAACAGGCGTACATCGTGTCCGAGGCGAAGGCCACCTCAGGCAGGGCCCGGGACTGCGCGGCCACGGCTTTTACGTCCACAGTGCCGGCGATGTTGGACCCGCAGTGACAGACGAAGACTCCAATTTTCATGACGACTCCTTCGCGTCTGGGCCGATCAGGCCGTGGCCTCGGCCGGTACGGCGACCGGTGCGGTGAGGGCGGGTGCGGGGTCCACGCTCAGCATGTCCAGACCCACTTCCTTTTCGCTCATGCCCAGGGCCAGGCCCAGGAGCTGGGTGAAGTAGAAGACGGGTGTGCGGTGCCGGGTGCGGTTGGCCGAGTTGATCTGGCCCTGCCGCAAGTCCAGGTTCATCTGGCACAGCGGGCAGGCGGTGACCATGGCATTGGCGCCACGATCCGCCGCGGTGTCCAGCAGTTTGCCGGAAAGCTTCATCACGATGTCGTTGCGGGCCACGCCATAGGAGGCGCCGCAGCATTCCACCTTGAGGGGAAACTGCACCACATTCGCGCCGATGGCTTCCATCAGCTCGTCCATGGCCACGGGGTGTTCGTGGTGGTCGAACTGCATGATGTGCGGCGGCCGGTTCATGATGCAGCCGTAGTACGGCGCCAGCTTGAGGCTGGAGAGGGGGCGCACCACGCGGGCCTTGATGGCCGCCGGGCCCACATCCTCATAAATGGCCTGCAGCACGCTCTTGACGGGCAGCACCGTATTGATGGGCCGGTCCAGCAGCTTGTTCACCTCGGCGCGGAAGGCCGGCTCGTGCAGGTGGTGCGCGGCATTCTTGAGGTTGGTCAGGCAGCTGGGGCAGGGAGTGATGACGCCGGCCATGTCGCCCATGCGTTCGGCCTGGGCCAGGTTGCGGCCGGCCAGGGCGGAGGAGAGGCGATGGTCCACGGTGTGCGCGGGCGTGGAGCCGCAGCAGCTCCAGTCCGGAATCTCCTGCACCTCCAGGCCCAGGGCCTTGAGGACGGCGCGGGTGCTCTGCTCATATTCCTTGGACGATCCAAGGCCCGAGCAGCCGGGATAATAGGCGTACACCTTAGCGGGCATGGCTCGCCTCCTGGGTGGATTGCGGGCCGAACTCCTTTTCGAAGCGTTCGAAAATGCGGGCCACTTCGTCCTTGCCTTGGATGTCGTGCGGCCTGAAGTGGAGTTTGCCCTTGGGAAGAATCTTGGGGCCGAGGTCCACATCGGACCAGAAGCGGCCAGTTTTCATCACGTACTCGGCCACGGTGCCCATCTCGAACACGCGGCCGTGCTTGCGCACGGAGGCCAGGAAGCTGTCCCAGAATGTGCGCACAGGCCGCTGTGCCTTGGCAAAACCCTTGCGCCGCGCCATGTGCCGCAAGGTGTCCATGATCTGCGCCACTTCGATGTTGTTGGGGCAGCGGGTGGTGCAGCTCTGGCAGGAGGCGCACAGCCAGATGGAATTGCAGGAGAGCACAGTTTCCTTCTGGCCGGCCTGCAGCAGCCGCATGACCTGACTGACCGGGATGTCGTACACGAAGGTGTACGGACAGCCGGCAGTGCAGTTGCCGCACTGGTAACAGGTGGCGAGCACCTGGCCGGTGGCGGCTTCCACCTCGTGGACGAACTCCGCGTCGTACGATTGGGTGAGATTGACAGTGTTCATGATTCGGAAAACCACCTTGGCGCCGAAAGGGCCTCGCCTTCCGGGTAGAGCATGTAGCATGCGTCGCGCGATCTTGGCCCTGGGCATACTGGCGTTTGTTTTTCCCAGCAGCCAGCAGGTGTCAAGGGGGCGTTTGAGGGGCGGCATGTTGATGCTGGCTGTGGCCCCGGCGAAAATCCCATGTAAAAAGGGGAAGTATCATCTGCAAGGGGGACTTCCATGCGCTGGAACATTCTTGTTAAATTTTTCACATGGGCGTGTTTTTATGTGTCCCGGAGGGGGGCCCGAAGGCCCCCGTCCGGGACATGTGGAGGAGAGACGGCAAGTGCTACAGGGCAGACTCGTAAATGGCAGCAACATCCTTGTCGGTCGGGCAGCGGGGGTTGGTGAAGCCGCAGGCGTCCTTTTGGGCGTTTGCGGTCATGGTGGGGATGTCGGCCGCTTTCACGTCCTTGCCATAACGCTTGCCGAGCTCAATGAGCCCAGCGGGGATGCCGACGTCGGTGGACAGCTTCTTGATGCCGTCCAGAGCGAGTTCGGCGGCAGCGCGAGGAGACAGACCAGCCGTGTTTTCGCCCATGATCTGGGCCATCTTCACGAAGCGATCCATCTTGGCGATGAGGTTGAACTTTTCCACATGGGGCAGCAGGATGGCGTTGCATTCGCCGTGGGGCAGGTCGTAGAAGCCGCCCAGCTGGTGAGCCATGGCGTGCACGTGGCCCAGGGAGGCGTTGTTGAACGCCATGCCGGCCAGGTACTGCGCGAAGCACATGCCTTCGCGGGCTTCGATGTCCTGGCCGTTGGCCACGGCGGGACGCAGGTATTTGAAGATCAGTTCGATGGCCTTTTCGGCGCAGGCGTCAGTCATGGGGTTGGCGATGATGGAAACATAGGCTTCCACGGCGTGGGTCAGGGCGTCCATGCCGGTGGCGGCGGTCAGGGCCGGGGGCATGCCAACCATCAGCATTGGGTCGTCCACGGCGATGCCGGGGGTCACGCGCCAGTCAACGATGGCCATCTTCACTTTGCGGGACAGGTCGGTGATGATGCAGAAGCGGGTCATTTCGGAGGCGGTGCCGGCGGTGGTGTTCACAGCCACATAAGGCATCATGGGCTTGGTGGACTTGTTCACGCCTTCGTAGTCGTGGATTTTGCCGCCGTTGGAGACGACCAGGCCCACGCCCTTGCCGCAGTCGTGAGAGGAACCGCCGCCCAGGGTGATCAGGCTGTCGCAGCCGTTCTTCTTGTAAACTTCCACACCCTTATGGACGTTTTCGTCGGTGGGGTTGGGGATGGTTTCGTCGTACACCACGTATTCCATCTTGGCAGCGTCGAGCAGGTCGGTGACCTGTTTCAGCACGCCAGACTTCACGATGCCTTTGTCGGTCACGAGCAGGGGCTTGGAGCCGCCCAGCTCACGGATCTTGGCGGGGATTTCCTTGGAGGCGCCGATGCCGATGAGGGTCACGCTGGGAATGAAGAAACCATACACTTGTTCGCGAACAGCCATGACATACGCTCCTGATTGGTTTGATGGTATCACCAGAGGGGATGTGCTCCCCTGTACATCGCTCATGTCAGTCGCGGCCTATAAGGCAAGGAGCGTGCCAGAAAATATTGATCGATATTCAAGTTGTATACTCAATCAATATTTTCGAGCCCCGCAAAGACGTGCCACCTTGGCTGTATCGCATGGGGGCAAATTGATCCACATCAAGTCGCAAATGCGCGTTTTGTTGATGTAAATCAATTTGTTGTGGTGGTGTGTCGATGTGACACAGGGAAAAGGGCCAGATGGGTCAGAACAGGCCCAGTCCTGATTTCCTGGAATGTGGGCATGCTGTAAAAAACGTACCCGGCCGGAAAGATGGACAGTTTGTCATCTTTCCGGCCGGGTAGGGGGGGCGGGGGGGAGTGGGCTACTCTTCCAGCCGGTATTTTTCCAGCTTGCGGTACAGCGTCTTGCGACCGATGCCCAGGGCCTGGGCGGCCTTGACCCGGTTGCCGTCATGGAAGGAGAGTACCCGGGCGATGTGGTTGCGCTCCATGGTGTCCAGGGTGAGGGCGCCGGCGGCAGGGGCGTCTGCATTGTCGTCGCAGGCGTGGGATTTTTCCACCAGTTCCCGCGGCAGGGCCCGTTCCGTGATGATGCCGTTTTCCGAGAGGATGATGCTGCGCTCGATGACGTTGCGCAGCTCGCGCACGTTGCCGGGCCAGTCGTACTGCAGCAGGCATTGCATGGCTTTGTCTGCAATGGTGCAGGCCCCGGGCGCGCTGCACAGCCGGCCCAGGAAGTGTTCCACCAGCAGGGGGATGTCTTCCTTGCGTTCGCACAGGGGCGGGATGTGGATGTTGAAGACGTTGATGCGGTGGAACAGCGCCTCGTGAAAGCGGTTGGCCGCCGCCTCCTGGGCCAGGTTGCGGTTGGTGGCGAAGAGGAAGCGGATGTTGGCCTGGCGCTCCTCGTTTTCGCCCATGCGCCGGTAGGTCTTGTCTTCCAGCACGCGCAGCAGGGAGGCCTGCACGTCCATGGGCAGCTCGCCGATTTCGTCCAGGAACAGGGTGCCGCGATGGGCAAAGGCCATCAGCCCGTCCTTGGTCTCGGTGGCGCCGGTGTAGGCGCCTTTCACGTGGCCAAAGAGCTCGCTGCGCACCAGATCGCGCTGGAGCATGGCGCAGTTCTTGATAATCAGGGGATGGCTGGCCCGCTTGCTGCGGGCATGGATGGCATGGGCCACCACATCCTTGCCGGCGCCGGATTCGCCGGTGATGAGCACCGGGGCTTCTGCAGGCGCGACTTTTTCGATGAGAAAGTGCAGGTGCTTGATGCAGGAGGACTTGCCCACCAGCCGGCTGGGCGGCTGGCTGGCCTCCTGGGAATGTTTGAGGGAGCGGTTTTCGCGCTGCAGTTGCACGCGCTGCCAGGCCTTGTCCAGCACCAGATCCAGGCGGTCCAGCTTGAAGGGTTTGGCGATGTAGTCGTACACGCCCAGGCGCATGGCTTCCACGGCGCTGTCGATGGCGCCGTGGCCGGTGATGAGGATGCTTTCCGCATCCGGGGCAATGCCTTTGGCTTCCACGAAGAGATCAAGGCCGTCGCCGTCGGGCAGGCGCACATCCAGCACCAGCACATCGTAGGCGGTTTTCTTCATGCGTTCGCGGGCCTGGCGGGCCGAGGTGGCAGTATGGATGACGCGGTCTTCCCGGGCCAGTTCCTTTTCCAGCAACTTGAGGATGGAGGGCTCGTCGTCCACCACCAGTACATGATACGGGCTAGGCATGACAGTGCTCCTTGGCGTCCACATCCTGCTGCATGAGGGGCAGGGTGACGAAGAAGATGGATCCCTTGCCCGGTTCGCTGACCACGGTGATTTCTCCCTGGTGTTCCTGGACGATGGCGTAGCAGGTGGAAAGCCCGATGCCGATGCCCTTGCCCACTGGTTTGGTGGTGTAGAAGGGATCGAAGAGCTTGTCGCAGTTGCCGGAGGGGATGCCGCAGCCTGTGTCTTCCACGGCCAGCACCACGGCGTCTTCTCCCTTGCGGAAGGTGCGCACGGTGATGCAGCCCTGGCGGCCCGTGGCCTCAATGGCGTCCGTGGCGTTGGTGAGCAGGTTGAGCAGCACCTGTTTGATCTGGCTTTCGTCGCCCTCGATGGCCGGCAGGTCCGGATCCAGGTGTTCCACCACGTTCACCCCGCGTTTTTTGCGCAGGTGATATTGCAGCAGGCGCAGGGTTTCCACCACCACGGCGTTCAGGTGCACCACGCCCTGGCGGTTGGAGAGGGGATGCCCGAAGTTGAGCAGGGCGCGGACAATATCCCGGCAGCGGCGGCACTCCTTGAGGATGGTTTCCGTGTATTCGCGGAAATCCTGGCGCATGCCGGGGTCCATGAGGTGTTCCACGCGGGAAAGCCGGCGCTGGATGCCCTCGGCATAGCCGGAGATGGCCATCAGCGGGTTGTTCACCTCGTGGGCCACGCCCGTGGCCAGCACGCCGATGGTGGCCAGCTTTTCCGCCTGGTAGTATTTGGCCTGGTATTCCTTTTCCATGGTCACATCGCGCTTGAAGATGAGCACCCGGTGCTGGGGCCAGTCCGGGTTCTTCAGGGGCGAGGCCACCATCTCGAACTGCATGGTCCGGCCGTCTATCTTGAAAGAAGCCGTCTCCTTGCACACGCTGTTGGTGGAGAGGGAGCGGAAGGCCGGGCACTCGGGGCAGGGCTCGTCCTCGTTGCGGAAGAGCTCGTAGCAGTAGCGGCCCACGGCGGTCTGCTCGTTGGGGTAGGAAAAGAGATTGGTGAAGACATGGTTTACGGAGATGATGCGCATGTCTTCGGAAAGCACCATCATCACGTCGGTGATGCCGTCCAGGATGGCGGTGATCTCCTGGCGCTGGTTCTCGGATTCCGTGTTGGCGGTTTTGAGCTCTTCCACCTTGCGCTGCACTTCCTGGAAGAAGTCCAGCTTGGTGTGCTCGATGCCGATGAGATCGGCCATGCTGGTGGGACGGGACGCGGGCGTTTTCACCAGGCCTCCTCGCAAATGTCGCGCAAATCTTCCCAGCTGGCGTGGCGCGGGTTGGTCAGTTGGCAGGCGTCCTGGGTGGCTGTCTGGCAGATGGATTCCAGGTACGCCTTGTCCAGCAGCACTTCGCGCAGCGAGGTGATGACGTTGAGCTGCTGGAAGAGTTTTTCCAGGGCATCGATGCCGGCCACGGCCGTGCGCTGGGGCGTGACTTCGTCCCGGCCGAGGATCTGGCTGCCGATGCGGGCCATCTTGTCCATGCAGGACGGCAGGTTGAATCGCATCACCGAGGGCAGCAGGATGGGATGCACCATGCCGTGCAGCACATCGTAAATGCCGCCCAGGGAGTGGGCCAGGGAGTGCAGAATGCCCAGCCCGGCGTTGGAAAAGCTCATGCCTGCCGCCGTGCTGGCGATGGAGAGCTGATGCAGGGCGTGGGGATCCTTGTTCTGGGCGGCAGGCAGGATGTTGGCCATGAACAGCTCGATGGCCCGCAACGCCTGGATTTCCGTGAACGGGGACGACAGGGGCGAAAGGTAGCTCTCCACGGCGTGGGCCAGGGCGTCGATGGCCGAGGCGATGATCAGCCCCTGGCTTTTGGTGAGCAGGATTTCCGGATCGATGACGGAAATGTTGGGCACCATGGTCCGGCTGATGATGCTCATCTTCACCTGGCGTTCCACGTCGGTGATGATGCAGAACTGGGAGATGTCGGACCCGCTGCCGGCTGTGGAGGGGATGAAAATCATGGGGGGCAGGGGCTTTTCCACGCGGTTGGCCCCTTCATAATCGCTGATGCGGCCGCCGTTGCCCACAATGAGCCCGATGCCCTTGGCCGCATCCATGGGGCTGCCGCCGCCCAGGGCAATGATGACGTCCGCCTTCTCGCGCACGTAGATCTCCGCGCCCTCGTGTACCTGATAATCGCGGGGATTGGAGTTTACATTATCATAGAAGATGCAGTCCAGGTGGTCGTCGTCCAGAATCTCCAGCACCCGATCCACCCAGCCCGAGGCGGCGAGTCCCTGGTCGCTGACGAAAAACACGCGCCGCGCGCCGAGCCGCCGGGCGCAGGAACCCAGGTGCGTCAACGAACCGCTGCCGAAGATGATATCGGGTATTGCAAATTTGGTGATGACCATCGAATCATGGCGCTCCTTGCAAGACGCCCGCTGCCGTTCGCGCCTCACGAATACTGTCATAAGGGTGGAAGCCAGCTTGCGCAAGAGGCCGGTACGGGCCACGCCGGGAGGAGGATTCTCCTTGACGCCTGTCCGGGCAATGGAAAGAGTGGCATCTGCCAGCGGCAGGCAGCTCCAAGACGGAGCCCCGCCCGCCCGAGTGCAGGAGTACCCATGCGAGTTGTACAGTTCTTCCGGCGTCGTCACAGCCCCTGCGCCGGCCGCTGCCATCGGGAGGGCCTTCTCCCTGTGGTGCGCGGCAGGTGTTCTGTGGGCGCAGTGCTGCTGCGGCACGTCTGACCGGCTCCCCAGCGCCGGCCTGCGTGGGATGCGGCTGGTGCTGCCTGGATAATCCCTGTGAGGAATCGCATCGCAAATACGGCTACCTGCCGCGCTGCCCGGAACTCGTCTGGGACGCAGCCGCCGGGCGGTACTGGTGCGCCCTCATGCAACACCGCTTCGCGGGTCAGGCCACCAAAGACGCCCTGTTCGCCGGCGAAGGCTGCTGCGCCCGGCACAATCCCTGGCGCACGGCGGTGCGTTGGCGGGGATGAGGGCAGTTCCCGCCAGCCCAGACACGCCAGCCCAGACACGCCAGCCCAGGCACGCCAGCCCAGGCACGCCAGCCCAGGCACGCCAGCCCAGGCACGCCGGGCCAGGTCAGGCGGGCGAGAAATTTCGTCTACACCACTCGCTACGTCCGCGAGGCGCTGAAATCGCATTGCAGCCCGTGTTGCAGCGCGGCAAGCCCCTGCTGCACGGCCTCGCGGAGCTGCCGGATGTCTTCCAGGGTGAAATGTCGTTCCATATCGATGGAACTCACTGTTTTGCGCCGTTTTGAATGCAGGTTGTGCAGGATTCGCAGCAGCCACTCCTCGGGAAGATCCTCCAGGCGCTGCCACACCTTGCCCAGCAATTCAACGGCAAACACCTGGACGCGTCGGTCGAGAAAAAAGCCCGGGAAGTAGATGGGCGAGTCTTCGCTGTCTTCGACCATGCGGTAGTCGTTGGCCAGCTCCAGGGCGGTGGCAGTGCACTCCTCAATGAATTTGAAATCCGAGCCAAACAGCACGGGCAGGGACTGGAACGGGTCCACCCCGTTCACCGTGCCCCTGATGCAGATCAGAAAGTAGCGCATCAGCGGGCGCGGGATGATGCCAGGGGTAAACTCCCGACGCGCCAGCGTATCTTCCTCGCTGCCTTCCGCATGGATCAGGCGTCTTCCCCCTGGCGCCTCAAAGATGAAGTGGACCAGGATGCGGCCAAGGATGTCCCCGCCCTTGTCCTGGGCGTTGAGGAAGTTTTCCAGGGTCTCCTGGACCAGATGCATGCATTCCTGGTTGATCGCAAAACTTTCGGCGCCGAATTCCTTCATGGCCAGCTGGATGCTTTCGAGGACGCGGGCACTGTCCATTCCCTGGGCAACGAGTTGCTTGCGTAGCACGTTAGCAAATGAAAATAACAGCTTACGGCATTCACAATGGGATATCTTGGACAGATTGTGCGTGATGGCCGGGCTTTTGAGAGAAATCTCCTTGTGTGCCATGTCCTCTCCGTCGAGATGATTGCGTGGATGGAACCTGCTCGATCATCAGATACGTCGAAGGGGACATGATATGCAAGTGCCTGCGATGCGTGCCAAAATCTGTCCGTCGGCCAGCCCCGCATCAGGTTCGGGATCTGGGTTCGGCTGCTGGGGCAAGAACGTTGCAAGGGGGAACTCCCTTGCCCGGTGTTTACCCCCTGCCAAGCCTTTGATAGTATTTTGAAATTGCTATAAAAAGTCTTTGGAAAGGGGGTTCGGGGGAAGACTCTTTCTCCAGAAAGGTTTTCCCCCGAGAACTCCTTTCAAAGAGAACCTGCCCTATTCCACCGGCATGAACACCGCCGTGAGCAGTTGTTCCGGCGGCGTGGTGCGCGGGTCGTTCAGGCACTGCTCCATGCACGGGGCCATGCGGAAGGTCAGTCCCTGGGCCGCGGCGCCGGCCATCAGCGCGGCATAGGCCTCGGGCAGCTTGTCGTAGGGGCCCTGGTGCACCCCGGTGGCAAAGCGGCCGCCGGCCAGGGTCTGCAGCACCACGGGCGGCGTTACCGTCGTGCCTTCGGGCACGGTCAGGCAGGCGTCATAGCGCAGCTGGTCCTGTGGCACGACTTCAGGATTGTCATATGAAACACCAAGATACAGCGCATCCGGTCCGGCGGCATTGGCCGGCATGGCCCAGGCCATGAGGGTCATCCAGGCTGTTTCCGCCTGTTGATAGGGGCCCACGTGGCGCACGCTGGCCACCAGGCGTTCGGGAAGTTCCACAACGGTCACGTCCATGGCTCTACTCCTTGTCTTGAGAATGACGTCCCGATGACGAGGATTAGCAAGTTTTCAGAAACTGTGCATGACGGTTTCGCCCCTTGCCTGCCGGGGGAGAACGGGCGTATAGAGCCGTCCTGCCACGTCAACCATTGGAGCATCACCATGGCAACTGCCTCTCGCATCACGATGCTGGGCTGTCTGTGCGCCGCGCTGGCCTGCGGCCTCCTGACACGCCCGGCCGCTGCCCAGGAGTGGGCGCCCTTTGGCATGAGCCAGACCGGGGACGCCATCACCCTGGACCGCCGCAGCATCCTCAAGCAGGGCGGCAACGCCGCCTTCACCATGCGGGTGGACTTCAACACCCCGGCCGATGTCAACGGCAAGGAAGCCCGCAGCCTGACCACGCGCATCGAAATCAATTGCGCCAAAAGCACCTTCCGTCGGGCGGAGGAAAAGTTCCTGGACGCCGCCGGCACCGCTGTTTCCACCACCAGCGGGGCGGACTGGACGGCCATCCCCAGCACCAGCTTCGGGGCTGCCTTGCGGAATTTCTGCAAGTAATGCGCGGGGGAACTCTTTGTCAGACGGAGAGTTCCTCTGCCCGCGCCAATTCCTCCCTTTCCTCTTCCACGCCGCCGGCCGGTTTCCGGGCAGCCCTGCCGCAGGCCGCATCCGCCATGGCCGGCAGCGCTGCCTGCTCGTAGTGCGGCGCGTTGAACGTGCCGCCGCGGCCGTCGCGCTCCAGCGACAGACGCTCGAATTCCGCACCCCAATCCCGCAGGGCCAGCAGGATGGGCATGAGCGTTTTGCCCTGGTCCGTCAGCCAGTATTCCACGCGTGGCGGCACCTCCCTGTACACCTCACGATGCACCAGGCCGTCCGTGGCCAGCTCCTTGAGCTGACGCGACAGCATGCGCTCGGTGACGCCCGGCATGCTCCGCCGCAGGTCGCTGAAGCGTTGCACCCCGCAAATGCCCAGGTGATACAGGATGATGGGCTTCCACTTGCCGCCGATGACGTCCAGGGTCAGCTCGAAAAAGCAGCGATACCGCCGGCCGTTGAGTTCTTTTTCGCAACAGGGCGCAGCCATGCGCGGCCTCCTTACTATACTCTATGATAGTACATGACATTAAAGTGTGTACTTGCGAACAATGCGTGCAATAGGCATAGTCCGGGCACGGATCTTCCGTCAACCATGCATGCACGATTTTCCAAGGAGGAACGCCATGCGCGCTCTCGCCATCAACGGCAGCCCCCGCAAGGGGGGCAACACGGAACTGCTGCTCAAGGCCGTGCTGGTCCCGCTGGAGGCCGCCGGCTGGGAGACCGAGCTTGTCCGCGTGGGCGGCCAGCCCATCCGCGGCTGCATCGCCTGCGGCAAGTGTTTTGAAAATCAGGATAACCGCTGTTCCGTGAAGACGGACATGTTCAACGAGGTCATGGACAAGATGGTGGCCGCGGACGCCCTGATCCTCGGGTCGCCCACCTATTTTACGGATGTGACGGCAGAGCTGAAGGCCGTGCTGGACCGCTCGGGCTTTGTCTCTTTTGCCAACGGCGGGCTGTTCCGGGGCAAGATTGGCGCGGGGGTGGTGGCCGTGCGACGCGGCGGGGGGACGCACGTCTTCGACACCATCAACCATATGTTTCTGATGTCGCAGATGATCGTCCCCGGGTCCACGTACTGGAACCTCGGCTACGGCCTCAACCGCGGCGAGGCGGCCGGCGATGCCGAGGGCCTGCGCAACATGGAGCACCTGGGGCAGGCCATCGCCTGGCTGGGCAAGGCCACGGCGCCGTTCAAGGCGGACTATCCCGTGCCTGCGCCCATGCAGACCGAAGGGTAGTATTGCGCCTGCAAAGTTGGTATTCTTGCACAGTGCACCCCGCAGGGCATGCGCAGGGCGGTCCTGCGGGGTGTGCGCTATGGTCTTGAGTATGGTTGACGACGCAAGGCTGGTCGTGGACCGCACCCGCTACGCCAAATCTGGAGGTGTTCATGGCCAAGGCTGTGCTGGTCAGCGATTTTGATGGCACCATGACCGCCAACGACTTTTACAAACTCGCCGTGCAGCGCCTGCTGCCTTCGGACGCCCTTGCGCCCTGGGAAGAGTACCGCGCCGGCGCCATTACACATTTCACGGCGTTGCAGCGCATCTTCGGCCGGCTGCGCGCCACCCCGGAGGTCTTGCAGGCCCTTGTGCAGGACATGCAGCCAGACCCCGGTCTGGCCCGGGCTGTGGCCGATCTGCGTCAGGCTGGCTGGGAAATCGTGGTCGCGTCCGCCGGCTGCGATTGGTACATCAGGCAGGTGCTTGCACAAGTCGGCGTGGTGCTGGATGTGCATGCCAACCCGGGCGAGCATGTGCTTCCCGAAGGGTCCCTGCGCATGGACGCCCCGGAGGAGTCCCCGTTTTATTGTCTGGAAACCGGGGTGGACAAGGCGGCCATTGTGCGCTTTCATCAGGACCGTGGGGCCAGGGTCGCCTTTGCCGGCGATGGCTTTGCCGATCTGCCTGCCGCCCTGGCGGCTGCCCCTGGTCTGCGTTTTGCCCGTGCCGATCTGGCCGCCATCCTCGACAAGCGCCGCGAAGCCTATCGGCCGTTTGCCGTCTGGTCCGACATCGCCCGCGCCCTGCTTGCCGGGGAGGCCGCATCATGAACCGCGCCACACTCATTTCCGTGCCCGGACTGGTGCGCATCAAGCCCGGCGCGTTGCAACGGCTGGGGCTTTACCTGCAGCGCGGGGGCCATGGCAGGGTGCTCGTGCTGGCCAGCCAGGGATTGCCTGCTGCGGTGCTGCAGGCCGTGGAGACCTCCCTGGAAGCCGAACAGGTGGAAATCGCCGGCTGGGTGGAGGTGCAGGACAATTCCTTTGAAGATGCCGCCCACCATTTTGCCCACCTGCCGCCCAAGGTTGCGGCCATTGTGGGAGTTGGCGGCGGCAAGGCCCTGGACATGGCGAAGTACCTGGCCTTTCTGGCCCGCCTGCCCTATTACGCCGTGCCTACCTCCCTTTCGAACGACGGCTTTTGCAGTCCCCAGGCCAGCCTGACCATGGCCGGAAGGCGTCGTTCCCTGGCAGCAGCCTTGCCGCAGGGAGTGGTCATTGATGTTGATGTCTGCCTTGCGGCTCCCCGGCTGTTCTGGCTTTCCGGCGTCGGCGACCTGGCTTCCAAGCTCACGGCGGTTTTTGACTGGAAGCTGGCCTTCCACAATGTCCGCGAGCCGGTGGATGACCTTGCGGCCCTCCTCTCGGACGCCACGGTGCATCAGTTTCTGGGCAGGCCCCTTTTCGATACCCAGGGAATGACCCTGTTGGGAACCGCCCTCATGCTCAACGGCATTGCCATGGAAATTTGCGGCTCCTCGCGTCCTGCAAGCGGCAGCGAACACCTGGTCTCCCACGCGCTGGATGCCATCAGCACCCGTCCCCGTCTGCACGGGCTGCAGGTCGGCCTGGCGACCTACCTTATGAGCAGGCTGCAAGCGCCGCTGGCCAGAAGTACGGAAGTCCCCGAGATCCTGGAGCAGCTATTCCGGGAAACCGGATTCTGGGACGCCATCCGCGCGGACCCGTTCAACAGGGACGAATGGCTGGAGGCGCTCCGCATGGCGCCGAACATGAAGGAAGGCTTCTTCACCGTGTTGTCCATGCCGGGCTCTTTTGAGCAACTGGCGCGCATCCTTCAGGAAGAGACCGTGCTTGCCGGTTGCTTTGCCTAGGGCACGTTGCTTTTGAAAAGAACTCTCGAGGGAAACCCTTTCTGACGAAAGATTCTTCCGCCCTTCAAGGGCTGGCCTCCTCTCCAAAGATTTTTTATTGTGANGAGAACCTTTTGCAAAAGGTTTCCCCTCTCGCAATGTCCTTTTTCAAAAGTAAAATGCTCTAAAACGCGGCGTCCAACAGCGGCAGGGTCGTTTCCGCGGTGCGGGCCAGGGAGGGGATCAGGCTGGGGAGATTTTCCATCCAGCCCACCATCCCCGCGCCGGCGGTGGTGGCGGCCAGGGGGTTGGCGCTGCGCAGTCGCGCATTGAGCCGGCGCAGCCGGTGCAGCACCCGGCCCTTGAACCCGCACCAGACGTGGGCATCCTGCACCGCCTGGTGCACCGCGCCCCATCTGTACTTGTACGGCTCGCCGCCTTCCATGAAATGATAGTGCGATGCGTGGGGCAGCAGCCCCTCAAGGATATGATACAGATGGTAGGTGCCGGCCTGGCACTCCAGCCCCTCGGGGCTGATGCCGGCGTGCAACGCGAAGTATTGCCGGCCAATCTGCACGCCGTATTCGAAGGAATGCGCTTCGCCATCCAGCAGCAACTTGGAAATGCGCAGCATCCCTTTTTCTGCCAGCCGGTGGCTGAGGAGGTGGTAAAAGTCCCGGACGTCGGCCCGGGCAAATTCGCCGCGCCGGCCCTGGAGATTCCAGCGGCGGGTGTGCACTTCGATGAGGCGGTCCAGGTCGCGGTCGATGTCTTCCCTGGCGATGACCGGGATGAATTCCACGGCGTGAAGCCGGGGCGCCATCTTGAGATTCTTGCGGAACAGCATGCTGCGGAACACGGGATCCATGCCGGCAATCAAGGCATCCATGGTGTCCGGCAGCGGCAGCACCGGGCTGGCCACGCCGGAATGAGTCTCGATCAACGTGCCCGGCCAGGTGCCTTGCTGCCGCAGGGCGGAGTGCAGGCTGGCCTGGGGCAGCATGCGTTCCAGCCGCAGGCGGTCCCAGGGAACAGTGTCATTGAGGGCCAGTAGCAGGGCCTGGGCTGCGCGGGGCGCGGCGTCGGGCGCCAGGAGCATGTCCATGTACATGCCGCCCACGCCCTTGATGCCCAGGAACCGGACCTCTTCATACACCGGCACCGGGCCGAGGCGTCGTCTGGCGTGGCACAGCGGCAGGCCGCCCACGAGCCGGTCGCCTTCCCAGGCTGTGAGGATCATGGGGGAGACGTCTGCCCCGAAGACTTCCATCCAGGCAAGGATCCAGCCGGACAACAACATGGGCGAGGGTTGCGGCGCGGCCAGCACAAGGCGGTCCCAGGCATCGGCCAGGGGTGGAAACTGGGAAACGTCTTGGATACATTGCACGCGCACCATGCCGGCGGCCTCCGGGCACTTGGGGTCGTTTGAGCGGTTGAAGAATAGGGTATCGATGAATTGATGCATCGTAGCACGAATTACCGCATGTGAAAAGCGTGCGTGCGGACAATGTTTTGCAGCGGCCGACGGCCGACTGCACCGGGAGGCGGCATGCAGACGATTTCGTGGAATGAATTCGAGCTGGTGGAGTTGCGCACAGGCACCGTGCTGGATGTGCAGGAATTTCCGCAGGCGCGGACGCCGGCATACATCATCACCGTGGATTTTGGCGATGAGATCGGCGTCAAGAAAACCAGCGCCCGGGTCACGCATCTGTATTCCCGGGAGTCCCTGGTGGGTCGGCAGGTCCTCGGGGTGGTGAATTTTCCGCCCAGGCAGATAGGCCCGGTGCGCTCGGAATTCCTGCTCACCGGCTTTGTGCAGGGGGACGGCAGCGTGGTGCTGGCCGTGCCCGAACGCCCCGTGGCCAACGGGCTCAAGCTGGCGTGATGCGCGCCGGGCGGGCGCATGGTCTCTTTGAAAAAAGATCCGTCGAAAATGTTGCAACGAGAGGGAACGCGGGCAGTTCCCGCTATGCAGGCGGGGCTTCGTCCGGGGGTGGTTGCTGCAGTCCCAGCATGCTCCGCACATCCCAGGGGCCGGGCCAGACGGGCACGGAGACGAATTCCCGGCCCTCCCAGGCCACGGCATGGGCGTGCAGCAGCAGGCCCGGGGCCGGGGCGCGGTCGCCGTATTTGCGGTCGCCCACGATGGCATGCTTGCGGGAAGAAAGCTGCACGCGCAGTTGATGCGTGCGGCCGGTGTGCAGGGTCAGCAGCAGCAGGGACGCGTCCGGCCGAATCTTCACCGGCTCGGCCGTGGCCAGGGCTTCCTTGCCGCGGCCGGCGTGGATGCGCTGGGAATTGCCTTCCCACAGTTTTTCCAGCCGGTCGGAAAGCACGGTTTCTTCGGCAAAGGGCCAGCGACCGCGCACCCAGGCCAGATAGGTCTTGTGGATGGCGCGGGTCTCGAAGGCCTCCAGCAGCCGGGCCAGCCCGTGATAGGTCTTGCCCACCATCACGATGCCTGCTGTATCCCGGTCGATGCGATGGGCCGCCGCGGGCACGAAGGGCGCATGGGCGTAGGCCTTGGCCAGCCGGGTGGAGACGGCATCGCCATGGCCGGTGCCGGGCTGCACCGGCAGGCCGGCGGGCTTGTCGATGACGAGCAGCTCCTCGTTCTCGAAGAGCACGGGCAGGTCCAGCGTGGCGGATTCGACCACGGCGGCTTCGTCCGGCAGCTCCTCATCCACGGCGAACGGCGGGATGCGCAGCACCTGGCCGACCTTGAGCCGCTGATAGGGCGTGGCGCGTTTGCCATCCACCCGCAGCTCGCCGGAACGCATCCAGCGCATCACCAGACTGGTGGGAACGCCGCGCCGCAGCCGGCGCTTGAGAAAGTTGAAGAGCTTCTGGCCGGCCTCGGCCTCGGTGACAGTCCACTGCTGAACGGGAAATTGTGGCATGATGGGAGGGTGCCCGGCCGCCTGAAAAAGGCGGAAGACGGCCGGGCGCAAACGCAGGGTGGGCGGGCCGTTACTGGGCCACGCGGAAGACGCCGTCCTTGACGGTGAGCATGAGCATGGAGGCTTCGTCCAGCCCGTTGTGATCCTCGGGGGTCATGGAGAAGACGCCGGAAACGCCCACCACGCCCTTGAGCTGTTCCAGGGCATCGCGCAGGGCGGCCCGGTCCACGGCGCCGGCCTTCTCCAGGCCGGCCTTGAGGAGCAGCAGGGCGTCCAGGGCGTAGCCGGAGTGGGTGTTGATGGGGAATTCCTTGTCATAGCCGTTGGCGGTGTAGTCGGCCAGGAACTGCTTGATGACGGGGCGCTGCGGGTCGTCCTCGGCCAGGGCATCCGGAGCCATGAGCTTGGTGCCGGGCATGAGCGCGCCTTCGGACGCTGCGCCGGCCAGCTCGATGAACTTGGGATCCGGCTGGCCGTGGCACTGGACCACCAGACCGGTATAATTGGGCAGGGCCTTGAAATTCTTCTGGGCAATGGCCCCGGACGGCCCGATGACCCACACCACCACGGCGTCAGGCTTGCCCACGGTGAGCTTGAAGGCCTGGGCGGAATAGTCGCTGTCCTTGGGGTCCAGGGTTTCCTTGGCCACCACGGTCAGGCCGTAGTGGGCGGCCTGGGCTTCCAGGTGCATCATGCCGTCCTGGCCGAACCCGTCCTGGGCCGTGAGGATGCCCACGGTCTTCAGTCCCTTTTCGTGCAGCAGGGCATAAATTTTCTTCACCGCGGTCTCGGTGCGCTGGGGCACCTTGAAGGTCCACAGGAACGGCCCGTACTTGCCGCCGGCGATGATGGCGTCGCCACCCACGGTCATGATGGACGGGATCTGCTGGGCCTCGGTGTACTGCTTGATGGCCATGCCGCCGCCGGTGGTGGTGGGGCCGATGATGGCCAGCACGCCATCCTTTTCCACCAGTTGCCGGGCTTTCTGCAGGGCGACGTTGGGGTCGGATTCGGTGTCGTAGATGACCATTTCCAGGGGCCGGCCCAGGATGCCGCCGGCAGCGTTGATCTGCTTGACGGTCATTTCCGCCACCAGCTTGCTGGCGGTGCCCACGAAGGCGGACTTGCCGGAGCTGGCGAACAGGCCGCCCACCTTGATGGGATCGGCAGCGAACAACTGCGCGGGGAATACAAGAGCCGCCAGCAAAGCAAGCGGCGCGATGCGACGAATGAGTCTGCCCATGGCCGTATCTCCTTGGAGGGGTGAATCCAGAAGCCCTATCACAGGCCGCTTCGGAAGGCTAGGCAAGGGGAGGGGAGGACTTGCGCAGCAGCCGGCCCAGCAGCTCGCCGGGGGATCGTCCCCGCAGGGCCGGGCCGATGAGCAGCGCGCCGGCCAGCAGCAGCCCCTGGACCAGCGAGCGCGCATCTCCCAGGAATTCCAGCCGGCTCAACAGCGTCTCCAGCACCACCACGGCCACCAGCGGCGAGAACAGTCGTCCCTGTCCGCCGATGACCAGATACAGCAGCGTCTTGAGGGAGAGGCCCAGGTCGAATTGTCGCGGGCTGATGAAGCCGGAGTAGTGGGCGTACAGGCTCCCGGCCAGGCACGACAGCGCCGCGCCGATGGCGAAGGCCTGGGCCCGGATGGCCGGCCGGTTGATGCCGCAGGAGGCCGCGGCCAATGGATCCTCCCGACAGGCCAGCAGCGCCCGGCCGGGGCGGGACGTCTCCAGGGCGGCGTACACATAGGACGCCAGCAGCAGCAGGCCGGAAAACGCGGCGAAGTAGAAGAGGTCGCCGGAAAGGGTGATCCCGCCGGGCAGGGTCAGGGGCACGGCGGAGAGCATGCCCTCGGCGCCGCCGGTGACGCGGGGAAACGCCAGCACCACGTTGATGAAGATGCTGTGCACCCCCACCGTGGCCATGGCCAGAAATCCAGAATGCAGCTGCTCCAGCGGGCGGGACACCGCCGCCCCCACCGCGGCCGTGCACAGGGCCGCGGCCGGCAGGATCCAGACGCTGCCGCCGGGATAATACTGATGCAGCATGACCGTGAGATAGGCCCCCATGCCACAGAATGCCCCCTGGGCCATGCAGACCTGCCCGCCCAGGCCAAGGCAGAAGTTCAGGGCCAGCACGTTCAGGCACAGCAGCAGGTGCTGGTTGACGGCCAGCAGCTCATAGGAGGGAGCCAGCAGCCCCACCATGGCAAGGGCGCTGAAGAACCCCAGAAAGCTCCAGCCGCGCCCATGGGAAAAGACGCTGGCCGGGCGCAGGCTATCGGGCATGGGCATGCTTTTCTCCCAACGGCATGACCACCAGCAGCACGATGAGCAGCAGGAACGTCAGCGCTTCCTTGAGTTCGTTGTTGAAGGTCAGCACCAGGCCGGCTTCCAGCACGCCCAGGAAGATCCCGCCCAGGAACACACGTCCCAGGGAGGAGTAGCCGCCCACAGTGGCGGCCACAAAGCCTTTGAGGCCGATGGCAAAGCCCATGTCGTGCCGCAGCATGGTCTGCGGTCCCACGCACAGGGCCGCCAGCGCCGCCAGCGCTCCGGACAGGGCAAAACAGATGGCGTAGGTGCGCACGGGGTTGACGCCCTGCAGCGTGGCCGCCAGCGGATGCATGGAGACGGCCCGCACCGCCGTGCCCGTGCGGGTGTGGCGCAGAAAGAGATGCAGCAGCCCGCCAGCCGTGAGGGCCAGCACCATGGCCGTGACGGTATCTTGCGAAAAATACAGGAGGCCCAGACGCAGATCCGGCAGGGGCGCCATGCGCGGCAGCACGTGCGGCTGCTTGCCCCAGGCCAGGATGGCCAGCCCCTGCCAGATGAGGCTGGCGGCCACGGTGAGCATGAGCTGACGCAGGGGGTGGGCGCGCATGGTCAGGCCCAGGGTGGTGGCGTACAGGAACAGGCCCAGCAGGAACCCCCAGGCGCAGGCGGCCAGGATGCCCAGCGCCCAATGCAGGTGCAGCGCCTGGACCAGGGAGAGGATGCCCAGCCCGGAGAGCAGGAGCAGCTCGCCCTGGGCGAAGTTGATGAGCCGCGAGGCATTGTAAATGAGGCAGAAGCCCAGGGCCATGAGGCCGTAGACTGCGCCCAACGCCAGGCCCGAAGTGACTGCTTGCGCAAGGTAGAGGCTGAACATGTCCCGCAGGGATTAGACGGCGCGGCGCAAGGCGTCAAGGTCCGCGCCGTCTAGAGCACGTTGTTTTTGAAAAGAACTCTCGGGGGAAAACCTTTCTAAAGAAAGGTTCTTCCGCCCTTCAANAAAAGGTTTCCCCTCTCGCAGTGTCCTTTTTCAAAATTAAAATGCTCTATTTCCGGTCGTTTCTGTCGTGGGGGTGGGCAAAAAAAAGCGCCCCCGAAGGGGCGCTGTGTATGGCGGGTTATTCCTGATGCAGTCGGCTGGCGGGTTCGTCTGTAAATTCCTGACCGACGGTCGAGTCGGTCTGGGACAGATCCAGGGGGTACACCAGCACGATGGACTTGCGGTTGCTGATGCCCAAGGCGCCGGGGTGGGTGTTCACCAGGACGTAGAGATCGGTGATGCCGTCGTTGTTGATGTCCGTCACGCCGTAGTCCACCACCGAGCCCTTGATGCTGCGCGTCTTCCACACCAGGTTCAGGCCCACGCCGTCCCAGTACAGGGAATGAATTTCGCCCTGGGGGAAGTAGCGGTAGCGCTGGAAGAACTGCGCGGCCATGGAGATGGGCCGGTTCACCAGCAGCTCGTGGCGGTCGTCGCCATCGATGTTGAAGGACACCATGCGCATGGGGATGTAGTATTTGTCGCGCATGAGCACTTCGTCTTCAAACCCTTCGGGCATCATGTCTTCGAACATGCCCACAAAGGAACCGAAGTAGGGCTTGTCGGTGCGCGCCTGGCGTTCGCCGGTGTCGGTGAAGACGAGGATGTAATCTTCCTTGTCCACCACCAGCATCTTGTAGCCGTCAGGCTGGGGCAGGTACCCCAGATTGAAGACGTTGGCCTGATCCGGGGCGAAGAGCCGCGGGCCGAGATCAAAGCCGTTGGCCGAAGGGATGGCTTCGTAAATGCCCTTTTCGAAGAGCTTCTGGCGGCCCTGCTTTTGGGCGTAGAGCTTGGTTTCGAAGCGGGGCGGGGTGTTGATGGCGTTAAGGAAGAATTTGATGTTGTCTTTGAGCAGGGTGAGCTTTTGGCCGTCGAAGCTGAGCACGTAGCTGCGGGGCTCGTATTTCTCGTACTTGTCGTGGTTGCCGGCGGTGGTGACGCGCACGGCGCTGACGATGATTTCCTTGCGGCCGTCGCGGTTGGTGTCCACCGCGCTGACGTGCAGGTTCTGCAGGCTCACGGGGGCCTGATGCACGGCCACCTGGCGCAGGGTCATGTCCGTGTCGAAGCGGTAGACGTAGACGCGGGTGTCGTCGATGATGGCGCAGTCGCGCTGGCCGTCGCCGTTGAGGTCGTCGGCGATCATGCCCACGGAGGCGAAGGGCAGGCTCTGGGAGCGCATGCGGCCTTCGGACTGGGAGTCCCCGGCGTAGCGGAACTGGGGGTTGAGGAAAAACTGCTTGCTTTGGTCGGCCTCGTTGTGCACCAGGGCCGGGTTCATGGCGTTGACCTTTTCGGTCTTGCCCGGACCGCCGCCACTGCCACCGCCCGCGGTGCTGGGGGCCTTTGCCGGCGCTGCCGCGGTGCGGCCGAAGGCTTCGGCGCTGAGCTTGCGGGAAATGTTTTCCAGCGAGGGGATGAGATTGTCCAGCTTTACGGTGCCGCTCTGGGGCCAGCTGCCGCCCTTGGTATCCTGCACGCGCAGGTCTATGCTGGCGTCGTTGCCCATCACGGTCACACTGCCCCAGATGAGCACGTCGGCCCGCAGTCTGGTCAGCAGTTCACGGCCCTTTTCGGGGGAGAGGTCCTTGGCCGGGGGCAGATCGGCCGGCAGTTGCGCCAGGGGCCGGGCATTGTCCTTCCAGTACAACCTGGAGGAAAGCATGTCTTGCAGCCCTTTGGAAAGATACTGGTATTCCTGGGGGCCGTTCACGGAGAAGGGCAGCACGGCGTAGGTTTTTTCCGCGGCCTGCACGGCGGGGGCAAACACGGCGCCGCACATCATCAGGACGAAAAGCCCTGCCAGACGCTGAAGCAGTCGCATAGAGACTCCTTGCGAAGACGAATCAAAGCGAGAAAGGGTTGTTGCACACGAATACGAAGCAGCCGGACTATGAAGGCGCAATAGTCCATCCGCGCCCCGGCGTCCAGAGGCAAACCCGCCGCGCAGATTACGATGTGGCAAGGATGACCGCTTGAAACGTGAAGAATTGACAAGACGCCGGCAGGCGATCATGCCACGGAGAACCATGAAACATCGCACCCAACCCGACACAGACGCCCCGGGCCGCACCTTCCGCTTTGTGGGACCGGCCCAGGAGCGCGCGGCCGTGGCCGAACTCCTGGCTGCCGAAGGCCTGGCCTGGGAATCCTTGCCCCTGCATCCCGTGGCCGCCCGCGCCCTGACCGAGCCCATCCCCCTGGGCCGCACCCTGGCCGCGCGCTTTGGAAGAATTTACATCCAGGATGCCTCCTCCATGCTGCCGCCGGTGGTGCTGGCGCCGCCTCCCGGGGCCATGGTGCTGGACATGTGCTCCAGCCCCGGCTCCAAGACCGGCCTGCTCTCCGAACTGGTGGGGCCGGCCGGCTGCGTGGTGGCCAACGAGCCCAACCCCGAGCGTCTGGCCACCCTGCGCCGCACCCTGCTGGAGACCCAGCGGCTCAATGTGGTCACCTGCCGCCACGAAGGCCAATCGCTGCCCCTGGCCGAGGGCTTCTTCACCCATATCCAGTGCGACCCGCCCTGCAGCGGCTGGGGCACGGTGGAGAAGCATCCCAAGGTGGCCGCCTTGTGGAGGGGCGACAAGGTGGCTCCCCTGGTGGGCCTGCAGCGCCTGCTGCTGCGGGAGGCCGCCCGGCTGCTGGCTCCCGGCGGCCGGCTGGTCTATTCCACCTGCACCACCAATGTGGAGGAGAACGAGCGCCAGGTGGCCTGGGCGCTGGAGCAGTTGCCGCTGGAACTGGTCCCCGTGGACCCGCCGCCAGGCTTTGTCTTCAAGACGCCCGAGGCGCCCTTCGGCCCGCGGGACTGCCTGCTGGTGGATGGCGAGGAGAGCCGCGCCCAGGGCTTCTTCCTGGCCTGTTTCACCAAACCGGGCGAGATGGCGACCGTGTCGCATTGCCCGTCGCCCCCGCCAGGGCAGCCGGTGGATGCCGACATCCTGCGCGCCGCCGGGGCTGATCCGGACGCCTGGGACGGCGAGGTGTATGATTTTTCCGGCAGTTGTCACTTCCTGCCCCGCCTGGCCTTGGAGCGATTGGCCGCGGCCCTGCGCTGGCAGGGCGTGCCCGTGGGCCGCTTGACCGCCAAGGGGTTGACGATGCATCCTCGCGCCTGGGGTCTCATCCCCCGGTTGCAGGATCCGCACGGGCAGCCCATGCCGCCGCGGGTGCAGGCGGCTTCCCTGGCCGAGCTGACCGGCCTGTTCGAGGGCCGGGCCATGCAGATGCCCGAGACCCCCGCCGGCAAGGACAAGACACGCGCCGCCGGGTTGTGGTACGGAGATTTGGCCCTTGGGTGGCTGCACGGCAAGGGCTCCCGGGCGCTGTGGACCGGCCGCTAGGGCATTTTAATTTTGAAAAAGGACACTGCGAGAGGGGAAACCTNGGGGTTCGGGGGAAGAACCTTTCTTCAGAAAGGTTTTCCCCCGAGAAATCTTTTCAAAGATAACATGCCCTGACCGTCGTTTCGTTCCCGTTGTTTCTCATCTCATTTTTGCAAGGACAGACTTCATGATTGGTGTGATGCGCAGGCTCAAGCGATTTTTTAATAGCCCCAGCAGGCGGGCGTTCGTTCTTACCCTGGATCACGGCGCCAGCGACGGCATGCTTCCCGGCCTGATGCACATGACCCGGCTGCTGGAGGAGATCGGCACCCGCCCGGTGCAGGGCGTGGTGCTCAACCGCGGCATGGCCCGGGCCTACGCCACCAAGGTGGCTTCGGACGTGCAGGTGGTGGTCCAGCTTTCCGCCGGCACCAAGCACGGCCTGCCCACGTACATGAAAAGCCTGGTCTGCAGCCCGGGCGAGGCCCTGCGGGTGGGGGCGGACGCCGTATGCATCCACCTGAACATCGGCAACGACCTCGAAGACCGCATGCTGGCGGACTTCGGCTCGGCCTGCGAGGATGCCCACCAGCTCGGCCTGCCGGTGATGGCCGTCATCTATCCCCGCGGCGGGCAGATTGTGAACGAGCGCGACCCCAGCCTCATCGGCCACGCCATCCGCATGGGCGGCGAGCTGGGCGCGGACCTCGTCTGCACGCCCCTGCCCCTGGATCCGCGCTCCTTTGCCGATGCCGTGGAGGCCTGCCCGGCACCGGTGCTGGTGGCTGGCGGGCCGGCGCGTCAGGACTTTGAGCAGTTTCTGGTGGAGCTGAACGTGGCCCTGGAGTGCGGTGTCATGGGCGCCTGCGTGGGCCGGAACATCTTCCAGCATCCGGATCCCATCCGCGCCCTGGAGATGGTGGCCGCCGTGGTCCACGGGCCGGACGCCATCGGCTGCTGAGGGGGTTCGAGCATGTGATGCTTGAGGAAGGTCTTTGCGAGAGGAGAAACCTTTTGCAAAGGCCTTCCCTCTCGCGCTCTCCCCTTCCAAAACTTTGAAAGTGACCTTGAATCACAATAAAAAGTCTTTGGAAAGGGGGTTCGGGGGAAGAACCTTTCTTCAGAAAGGTGTTCCCCCGACANAACCTTTCTACAGAAAGGTTCTTCCCCCGAGAACTCCTCTCAAAGATAACCTGCGCTACCCCTCTTCCCGCACCTTGCGAATGGCCTGATTGTAGGCGGCGAAGACGTCCTCGCGGTTGATGAGCCCCAGGATCTCCGCACCATTGCCAATGGGCGTCACGGGGATCTGGCTCACATTGTGGCCCACGAAGGCCAGCAGGGCGGTGTACAGATCGTCCTCGGGGGTCAGGGTCGGCACGGGCCGCGTGGGCAGATCGCGCACCAGCACCAGATCGAACAGCGCCTCTTCGAAGAGCACGCGCCGCACGTCATCCATGGTCAGCAGGCCCTTGATGCTGCCGGCCTGATTGCGCACGGGAAAGCAGAACTGGTTGGTGTGGCAGATGATGTTCGTCAGGGCCTTGAGGGTCACGTCTTCTTCCAGCACCACCACCGGGCCGGGGGAGTAGTGGTCCTCCACCCGCAGCTGCTCCAGAATGTTGATGGTGGCGTCGGTGCGATGGGCCGGGGACTCGAACTTGTTGGCCACCTGGTTCTCGTACAGATGCACCTTGCGGTTGAACACCAGACACAGGGCCGAGGAGAGCATCAGCGGCGCCAGCAGGCCATAGCCCTGGGTCAGCTCGCAGACCATCAGAATGGGGCCGATGGGGGACTTGGCCACCCCGGCGAAGAACGCCGCCATGCCCACCAGCACGAAGGCCCCGGGCTGCGTCACCGTGGCCGGAAACAGCGCGTGCGCCGTGAAGCCCACCACGCCGCCGCTCATGCCGCCCACAAACAGCGCCGGGGCGAACATCCCGCCGCTCATGCCGGAACCCAGGGTGAAGGACGTGGCGATGATTTTGAGGACGATCACCGCCAGCATGGCCGTGACGGCCATGTTGCCCAGGATGGCTTCCTCCACCCAGCCGAAGCCGCCGGAGAGCACCTGCGGGAACTGCACGCCCATCAGCCCGGCCAGCAACCCACCCAGGGCCGCCGTGGCGGGCAGGCCGATCTTGTCGATCAATTTGTTGAAAACATTATATTTAAGATACCGGAACGTCCGCACGTACAGCCAGCCAGTGGCCGCGCAGAAGGCCGCCAGGAGCAGATAAAACGGCAGCTCCAGGAAGTTGGTGAACTGAAACCGCGGGATGGCGAACAAAGGATCTGTCCCGTAAATCAGGGCAAACACCGTGTATGCGGCCACTGACGACAGCACTGCAGGCAGCACGGCCTCGGCCTCGAAATCCTCGGCGTAGATCACCTCGATGGCCGTGAGCGCGCCGCCCATGGGCGCACGGAAGATGGCCCCCAGGCCGCCGGCCGCACCGGTGAGCAGCAGGATGCGCCGTTCCTTGGGCGTGAGCTTGAGCCGCACGGCAATCCAGGACCCCAGCCCGGCCCCCAGCTGGGAGATGGGCCCCTCCCGGCCAGCGCTGCCCCCTGTGGCCAGGGTCAGGATGCTGGTGGCTCCCTTGATGAGGGGCGCCAGCGGCCGGATGATGCCACCCTGCTGGTGGAAGGCCTTGATCATGCCGTCGGTGCCGTCGGTGCCGCCGTGCATGGTCTCGGGGATGTAGCGCTGCACCAGCCAGCCGGTGACAAGGCCGGTCAGGCAGGTCATGGCCGGCACCAGCCAGGGGCGGTACACGTCCCCCGGCGGACCATGGAACAGGGCCTCGCCGTCTGCCGGGGGCAGGGGCATGCCGGCCCACTCAATAAGAAAAAGATGGTGGAGATATTCCACCAGAAAAAAGAACGATGCCGCCACCAGCCCGGCCAGCGCCCCCACGCCGATGCCCAGGATGAGCCAGCGCACCGAGCTGATGCGTCGGTACGTCCGCGTCAGGGCGCGCCAATGCCGCAGCCAGCGTCGTAATTGCACACGCAGGTACATGGGCGCGCCTAGGCCGGAGCCCAGCAGTTGGCTTCAGGTTCGGCCAGGATACGGCGGGCCAGGGCCACATCGTCGGTGATGCGGGCCACCAGGGCATCCAGGTTGGGAAATTTCTGTTCCGGCCGGATGAACTGCACAAAGTGGATGTGCACTTCCTTGCCGTACAGGTCGGCGTCGAAGTCCATGAGGTGCACTTCCACGCTCACATCGGTGTTGCCAAAGGTGGGGTTGACGCCGATGTTGGCCACGCCGGCCAGGGCCGTGCCGCCGGGCTCGTCGAGCCGGTTGGACCAGTTGCCGTTGACGTTCACCCACACGGCGTACACGCCGTTGTGCGGCCGCACCTCGTTTTCCAGCTTCAGGTTGGCTGTGGGAAAGCCCAGCAGCCGGCCGCCGCGGTTATGGCCGTGAATCACCGTGCCGCGGACGGCGTAGTAGCGTCCCAGCAGGCAGCGCGCCTCCCAGACCTCGCCGGCCTTGATGAGGTCGCGGATACGGGTGGAGCTGACCACGGCATCGTGAATCATCACCGGCGGCATGCGCTCGCAGTGGAAGCCGTACTGCTGGCCCAGGGCCTGGATGACCTCGAAGTTGCCCTTGCGGCCCTTGCCGAAGGACCAGTCGTAGCCCACCACCAACTCTTTGCAGTTGAGCCAGTCAACCAGATAGGTCCTGACGAACTGCTCGGGCTCCATGGCAGCCATGGCCTTGGTGAATTCCAGCAGCATGGTCATGTCCACGCCCATGGCCTCGATGAGGTCCAGCTTCTGTTCGCGCACGGTGATGAAGGGCGGCGTGTGCGGCCCCACCAGCACCTGCAGGGGGTGCGGACAGAAGGTGGCCACCACGGATGCCAGGCCGCGGGCCCTGGCCTTGGCCAGGACGCGGGCAATGAGGGTCTGATGGCCCTTGTGCACGCCATCGAAGTTGCCGATAGTGACGCATGTTCCGGCGGAGAGATCCAGGGTGATTTCCTGGCGGGTGCGGGCGATGAGCATGGTGTGATCGGGGGTGCGCGGAAAGACGGAAGTGGGAGGGCGGGGCCGGACCCGGCGCCGCAGCCTGAAGCCGGATTTCTGGCTACCCTAAAATATCGTGGCCGGCAAGGTTGGGGACACGGCGGAGATATCAGCGACAGCCTGCAGACAGGTCGGGCAGGGGTGGGGTGTCTGTGGCATACAAGGCGTGCCCGTTTCGGCCGCGGGTTTTGACCCAATACAAGGCTTCGTCGGAGCGGCGCAGCAGCGTGTCAATGTCTTCGCCGTGATCGGGATACAGCGCCACGCCCACACTGGCCGAAATGGCGACCGCGCATCCATCCACCTCCACCGGCATATTGAGGGCCTGCACCACCTTGGCCGCCGCATGGTCGGCATCTCCGGGCGAGGTGAGGTCTCCCAGCAAGAGCACGAATTCGTCGCCTCCAAAGCGGGAGGCCGTATCTTCCGTGCGGATCACGGCGGCCAGGCGGCGGGCGGCCTCCTTCAGCACGGCATCGCCGGCATGATGGCCAAGCCTGTCATTGATGTCTTTGAAGGAATCCAGGTCCAGGGACATGACAGCGAGCTTGCCGCCATGGCGCGCAGTCCGAGCCCGGCACTGGGCGAATCGATCATACAGCAACATGCGGTTGGGCAGGCCGGTCAGGGCATCGTGGGTGGCCAGAATCTCAAGTTCCCGCTTGGCGTTGCTCAGCTCAGTGACGTCTGCCACACTGGTCAGGATGCAGTCTGTATTGCCAAGGCGCAGGGTGTCTGCATACAGCAAGCCTGTCTTGGGTTCACCGCCCGTGGTCTTGAACTGCACCTCCTGCCCGGCAATGCCCTCGCCGCGGACAAGAGGCTCCAGCATCCGCGCCCGGGCTTCGGGAGAGTCGAGCAGCTTCAGCTCCAGTGTGGTCTTTCCCAGCAACGCCTGGGACGTGGTGCCCAGCATGCGGGCGAAGCTCTGGTTGACCTCCAGAACGCGGCCGTCCTTGGCACGGGTCAGCATCAGACCGTACGGGGCCAGGTGAAAGGTTTTGGAGAAGGTTTGCTCCTGCCGCGTGACATCCAGGAGCAGTCTTCTGTTGACCATGAGCACCAGACTCAGGGTCAGACAGACGCCGAGCACGGTGTAGGCCACGGTGCTCACCACATCCACCACATTGGTGTCGCGGACGGCGTGCAAAAACGGCAGGGGCAGCGTGTGCAACCCAAGCCGCAGCAGGCCGGCGGTCAGGTACCCGCACACGACCAGACCGGCCACCCGGGTGGCCGGGCGCAGTTCCGGGGGTGTTCGGACCAGCAACAGCCAGGCGATATGCCCATCAATGACCAGCGACGCCAACGCCATGGACAGCTGCTGGCCATGGCCTGCCGCGCCGGCAACGCCGAAATACGCCAGGGCAACCAGGCATGCGGCCAATACGCCGAACAGGCCCTGCCGCTGCGCACGCGGGGCCGGGCACTCCAGAAAACGCTCCAGCCCCACAAGCAGCAACAGGCCGCCCCCGGTCAGGCACACGCCCGCGGCAAGAGCGAGCCCGGCGGAAAGCGGGGTGTGCCCGAGGAGCAGCACGCCCAACCCGACCGCCTGCAAGGCAATGGAGGCCAGCCAGCATGTGATGCCGGCGTAGCGCTGCCGATTCTGCAGCCAGATGACGGTGATGCCCAGGACGCTGACGCTGCAGATGACCAGATTCATCACCAACAACGTGGTCAAATCAAGGGACATTTGAACACTCATATGCCGTGCGGCCCCAAGGGTCCTGCACGGGTTTTGAAGCCGGCGGAATTGGCGGGCATGGCGCCCCCCGCTGCCTGCTGAAGTGGCACAGCTTGCTGTGGCCTGACAAGACCGGCGAAGGTCCAGAGACGATTGGACAGAAATTTTGAAAAAAATGCGAGTTCCGCAAAAAAGTGCTTGCCAAGCACCCGGGGGTTGGATAGAAGCGTCTCTCCAGTGCCGAAGTGGTGGAATTGGTAGACACGCTAGGTTCAGGGTCTAGTGGTCGCAAGGCCGTGGGAGTTCGACTCTCCCCTTCGGCACCACCCAAGTCGATGCAGCGCTCCCGCCCTGAACGGGAGCGCTTTTTTTTGCCCGTTCGCCGGGCGCACAAATTCTCCAGAAAAATCAGTGTATTGATCGAGTTTCTGCGCAGGAGGGGGCTTCTCTCTTCAGGCGCGGCACGGCATTGCGCGCCCGCGCGGCGCGTGGCCTACTCGAATTGCAGCAGGGTCGAGGCCACACCCGCCGGCAGTTCGATCTCAAAGCGCGTGCCCGGCGCAATGGGCCGGGTGGTCACCTTGAGCGTGCCCTTGAGCTGGCCGGTGAGCAGCCGGACGATGACGAAGCCCAGGGAGTCGGTCTGCATCACGTCCATGCCTTCGGGCAGGCCTATGCCGTCGTCAGTCACGGTCAGCAGGGCCGTGCCCACGTCGCTGGGCAGGAAGGAGAGCAGCACCGTGCCGTGATCGCGCCCGGCAAAGGCGTGGGTCATGGCGTTGGTGACGAGCTCGTTGATGATGAGCCCGCAGGGGATGGCCTTTTCGATGGTCAGGCCCACGGCGCAATGCGTGACCTTGACCTCCAGCGTGCGGCCCCGCACGCGGTACACCTGGGCCAGATGGGTGGCCAGATCTTCCATGTATTCGCAGAAGTTCACGGTGGCCAGGTCGTCGGAGCCGTACAGCCGTTCGTGCACCGAGGCGATGGTCCGGATGCGGTTCTGGCTTTCCTTGAGCAGGGCCACGTCGTCCGGGTCCTTGAAATAATGGGACTGGACGGACAAGAAGCTGGAGACCACCTGCAAATTGTTCTTTACCCGGTGGTGCACTTCGCGCAGCAGGAGTTCCTTCTCCTTGAGGGAGGCCTTGAGCCTGTGTTCTGCGGCCATGCGCTCGGAGATGTCGCGGGCGATGGCCACGCCGTAGGGTCTGCCCTCGAAGGTGTGCAGCCGGAAGTGCACTTCCACAGGGGTGGGGGGGGTGCCGGTACCGCAGAGCCTGCACACGGTGGCAATCTCTTCCCGGGGCATGGCCAGCAGCAGCCCGCCTTCGTCCGGCTCCATGAGTTCGCCCAGGCGGGCGCCCAGCAGCGCATGGCGGCTGCGGCCGGTCATGGCGGCTGCGGAGTTGTTGCAGTCGATGATAGCCAGGGCCGTGGGCTCCAGCAGAAAGATGGCGTCCTGCACCTGATCCAGCAGGGAGCGGAACCGCTCCAGGGCGTGCAGATGCGCCGCAAGGTGCGGATCGCGCGCGTCTGTGCATGTGGGCGCAGCGAGCGAATCTGAGGCGTTCGGCACGGTGGTTCCTCCCGCAGGCAACGGGCTGGAGCCGGCTGCGGCGCAGACCGCACCCCGGAGGATACCCGTTGCTGTTGGGGTACTTTCCTAGTCCAGATGCCGGCCGAAGGCAAACAGTTCTGCCCCGTGCTGGGTGGGCTTTCGGAATTATGATTAAATATCATCGTGTTGCGCTGCCTTGACAGGTCCTGCTCCAGTGACTAGGTACATCATTCCTGGTCAAAATCCGCCCAACCCCGCCAAGCATGGAGACGGAGCGTGCCCATGGGCTATCGTGTGCTTGTTGATCTGGACAAATGCGTGGGCGACGGCGACTGTGCCGACGTGTGCCCGGTGGGCGTCTTTGTGCTGCAGGACGACCACGCCGTGGCCGTGCATCCGGAAGAGTGCCTGGGCTGCGAATCCTGCGTGGAGGTGTGCGAGTCCGGGGCCATCGTCATCGAGGAACCATAAGGAACAGGGTCATATTGATGGATTTCACGCCGTTTTTCGCAAAATACGAAGCACTGGTGGCAGAGGCGGACGCCGCATTCCGGGCCGTGGCGGCGCGTGAACCCCAGGCCGTGCAGTGCGCCGAAGGATGTTCGGACTGCTGCCATGCACTGTTCGATCTGACCCTTATTGAGGCGATCTACCTGAATTTCCAATTCAACCGCCTGTATCAGGGCGCCCCCCGAGCCAAAATCCTGACCCGCGCCGACAAGGCGGACCGGGAAAACCATCTCTTCAAGCGCAAAATTTTCAAGGCCTCGGAAGACGGTGTTCCGGCGGTGGAGATTCTGAACGAAGTGGCCCGCCAGCGCATCCGCTGTCCGCTGCTCAACGAGGAAGACCGGTGCGATCTGTACGCCTTCCGCCCCGTCACCTGCCGGATATACGGTGCGCCCGTGGCCATTGCCGGCGAGGCGTCCAGCTGCGGCAAGTCCGGTTTCCAGAAGGGTGGCAGCTATCCCACCATCAATATGGACCGCCTGCAGAATCGCCTGCTGATGCTCAGTCAGGAGATGGTGGACGCCATGCACACCAAGCATATGCGCCTGGCCGAGATGCTGGCGCCCGTGTCCATGGTGCTCATGAACACCTATGACCGCGAATACCTGGGGCTCAAGGAGAAAGGCTGCGGCGACAGCGGCGACTCCTTTACCTGGACCCTTGGTTCCAGCCAGCGTGGCGCTGCCGCGGCCGACGCCTTCGGCGCCGCTCCCCTCAGGCAGGACAAGGAGGAAGCAGATGGCCAAGGCTGAAGTGGTCCGGCTTTCTCCGGAAGAAGAGCTTGAGCAGAAGCAGGCCATCTATGACAAGATGAGCCCGCGCCGGCGCAAGTGGATCGACAAGATCGGCTTCGACAAGTGGGACCCTTTCCAGATCCCCAAGGATCCCATCGACATCCGCAAGGACATCACCAACCGCACCCCCCAGGAGCTGGCCACCGCGTTCCTGCGCTCCCGGCAGGACCATGAAACCTATGGCGAGCAGTACGCCTCCGGCGCGCTGGAAATGGCCGTGGGCCTCCTGCGGCGCGATCCGCGCTACCTGGGCATGTTCTACTACTCCCACTGGTACCAGGCGCTCCTGGACAAGGAAGGCAAGACCTATGACGACTGATTCCAAGGCCCTCGAAGGCTACATCGCCGAGCAGAAAAACCGCCTGAGCGCCAACCCCCAGTGCGGGGTGACGCATTACAACCTGGGCGTGGCCCTGCTCTCCCGCGGGGACTTTCTGGAAGCCGAACGCGCGTTTCGCGACGCCGTGACCCATTCCCCCACCCTGGTGGAAGCCTACGTCCAGCTGGGCGGTCTGGCGTTGCAAAGCGGCGACCTGGAAGGCTGCCTCAACTACAACAAAATGGCTGCCGAAGGCCGGCCCATGTTTGCCACGCCCCAAGGCAACATCGGCTTTGTGTACATGCAGATGGGCGAACCCTCCAAGGCCGCCCGGGCCCTGGAACGCGCCGTGAAGCTGGACCCGAACTTCATCCAGGCCCTGGCCACCCTGGGCAATGCCTACATGATGGAAGGCGACCTGGAACGCGCGGAAAAGGTCCTGCGTCAGGCCCTGGACAAGGAACCCATGTTCGGCCCGGCCTGGAACAATCTGGCCCTGGTGTTGCTGGAACGCGGCGAGCACGCCAACGCGCTGGAATGCATCGATAAAGCCGTAGCCACCGGCTATGATGTCCGCCCCGAGCTGCTGGAAGAAGTGGCTCCCTACCGCAGTCAGGCGCAGCCGGCGTAATCCATGGCCGGCCGTCGCCTCAAGGCCGAGCTGAAAACGCTCCTGCAGCAGGACGACTGGTTCGAGCGGCTGCACGCCCGGCTGGACGCCTCGGCTGCTCCCGAAGGGGAGCGGCTGGCGCCAGCCGCGGTGTTGGGGTCGCTCTTTTCGTTCCTGCTGCTGGATGGCGTGGTCCGCTGGCGGGCGGCCACCGCGGTGGGCATGGCCGTGGCCGTGCTGTGCGGCACGCCCCGCAAGGGCGAGGCCTCGGGCGGCGTCTCCGGCAAGGTGGAGGCCGGCCGCGACATCCTGCGCCGGCTCATGTGGAATCTGAACGAGGAAAGCGGCAACGTGGCCTGGGGCGCGCCCGAGGCCATGGCCGAGTGCCTGGCCCAGCATCCCTGGCTGGCCGAGGAATATCACAACATCCTTATTTCCTACATCGATAACACCATCCACCACGGCCTGTGGCTGGATTTGCCCCTGCTGCGTCGCGGGGCGGTGTGGGGCGTTTCCCGCCTGTGCTGCGCCCGGCCGGACCTCATGGCCCGCGCCGGCCGGCCCCTGATGGCGGCCCTGCAGGACTGCGAAGATCCCGAAATCCCCGGCCTGGCTGCCTGGGGCCTGGGGTGCCTGCGTTGGCAGGAGGCCCGGCCTGCGCTGACGGCGCTGGCGTCCAGCCCTGTTCCGGTCACCTGGTATCACGACGGCGAGATCGTTCAGACCACCGTGGGGACCCTGGCCGGTCAGGCCCTGGCCGCCCTGGGCGATGCATGAAAAAGGACGTTGCGAGAGGAGAAACCGTTCTTTAGAGCACGTTGTTTTTGAAAAGAGCTCCTGGGGGAACCCCTTTCTNAACCTTTTGCAAAAAGGTTCTCCCCTCTCGCAATGTCCTTTTGCAAAAGTAACATGCGCTAACACGCGTGGGGTCAGCAATTCGGCTTGGTCAGCCAGCCTTCCCAGGCCGGCAGCGACACGTGCGGCAGGATCTTGGATTCCATGGTCTCGCCCGGGGCGGCGCTCTGGAACAGCTTGTATTTTTCCTCGTGGTTCAGCGCAAAGCCGTGCACCAGCTGTCCCATGACGTCCACGATCCAGTATTCCCGAACCTTCAGGGCCTCGTACAGGGCCAGCCGGCGGGTGGTGTCCCGCAGCAGGGTATCTGGCGTCTGCACCTCCACCACCAGCACCGGCAGCCTGGGCTCGTGTTCGCAGATGACGGCCAGATCCGGCTGCACGCCGCCATGTTCAGAGGCGTCCAGCAGGGTGCATACGGCATCGTTGGCCAGGATGACACTGGGGCCGACGCAAGGGCTGGCCAGCACCCGGCAGGGCGACCCGGCCAGGGCGAACGTCAAAGCCCCGGCCAGGGCCATGCGGACGTGCTCGTGTTGCCGCGCGGTAGACTCCGGGGCATCCGGCTCAACGGTGGGCATGTGTTCCCCCTTTGACATTCCCGACCCCATACCACGGCATGGCGCCGGAGGAAATGGCCTCACCAGATGATGCCACCGCGGCGAAACCGTTCGCGGTAAATGCGGCGCGTTTCCTCAAGGACCAGCTTGAGGTACTCGATGTTTTTGCGGATGGCCTCCTCGTAGGGATCCGCATCCAGCCCGTGGCGCACGCGGAAATGGCTGCGCATGAGGCGGTGCATGCTGCCCAGTTCCTCGGCGAGCCTGCGCTTGACGATGTTTTCGTAGAAGCCCTCGGTTTTTTCCAGCAGCATGAGTTCGGAATCGAAGCCGGCCACACCGGCCTCCTCAAACTCTCGATAAAGAAGGAAGAGTTTTTCCAGGTAGGCGCGGTCGGCCATCTGGGCGTAGAGGTCGGCCACGCCGAGCATGCGGCCCAGGGCGGCCAGTTCCTCGGTGCGGAAGGGAATCTCGGCCACGGCCTTGTCCATGATGGTGCAGGCGATGATGTGCGCGCCGTCCCGGGCATCCTCCTCGGGCAGGTTGTGGGCGGCGGCATACTCTGCCAGCATGCGGATGGAGCGGGCCTCGTGCCCCACGGTGTATTTGGCGCCGGTGCCTTCAGTGTCGTCCTCGGTCTGGATGAGTCCGGCATCGTGAAACAGGGCGCAGGTCATGAGCAGCCCCACGCCGCGGGCGGAAAGGGCCAGGCCCTCGGCCTGTGCGCCATGGGCCAGCCGGATGGCTGCCAACAGCACCGCCGAGGTGTGCTCCAGGTTGTGATATTTGGTGTTGCTGGCCCGATAGCCCGGATATTCGCCGTGAAACAGGCGGACAACATCCCGGTAGATCTGCGCCGTCTGGGGCAGCATCTCGGGCATGGCCATGGCGTCCAGCAGCAGCTGCACTTCCGCAAGCACCGCCGCGGGGTCTTCAGCATCCACCAGGGTATGCAATTTGGAACAGCGTCCTTCCACGCAGTCGGCTCCTCGGCGCACGGGTGTCTTGCCAGGGACGGTTCTTCCCCTGCCGGTGTAAAAGGAACCGCCGGCGTTGACAAGCCATGACTTTATATCATGCCCCTTGCCCCACGCTGGCAAAAACCGTACATATCTCATGGCAGAACAGATGCATCCCTCGCACCGCATGGAGTGTTTGCCATGAACCGGCACTTTCTCGTCACCGTCAGCGACGATCCCCAGGCCATGCACGCCATCCGCTTTCTTGGGCATTTCTTTCATCGCAAGGACGGCCTGGAGTGCACGCTGTTCTATGTGGCCCCACGCGACCACGACAGCCCCACGGCCATGATCAAGCCCGATGCCCGGGAACTGGCCAAGGGCACCGCCGCCCTGGAGGCCGCCCGGGACAAGCTCCACCATATGGGCTGGCCCGCGGAGCATCTGCACATCAAGACCATGACCCAGCGCCAGTCCAGAGCCATGGAGATTGTGGACGAGGCCAGCCGCGGCCGTTACGACGCCGTGGTGCTCGGCCGCCGGGGCATCACCAGCTTCGAGGCCTTCATGGGGTCCTCCATCAGCCACGAGATCCTGGAGGAACGCATTTCCTTTCCCCTGTGGCTGTGCCGCATGCCCGAGGCCTCGCGCACGGGCGTGCTGTGCTGCGTGGACGGTTCCGAGCAGTCCTTGCGCATCGTGGACCATGCCGGCTTTGTGCTTGCCGGCCATCACGAGCATCCCATCACCCTGTGCTGCGTGGAAAACGGCCAGCGCCCGGAGGTGGAAACCCTCTTCGCACGGTGCAGGGAAATTCTGGAGCAACACGGCGTGCCGGCGCACATGATTCACGACAAGCGACTGCAAGGCGATTCCCCCGCCCGGGCCCTGCGCGCGGAACTGCAGGCCGGCGGCTACGCCGTCATCGCCATGGGCCGCACCGGCGCCGGCGGCGGCGCCCTGCGCAAACTGTTCTTCGGCTCCGTGTCCAGCGATCTCATCCAGACCGCGCCCCCGGCCACAGTCTGGATCTCCCGCTAACCCTCCACCCGGCCCATGCCCAGCGAACCAGCCATGCGTCCGCCCACCCTGCCCTCCCACTCCCGCCTGTCTGGCCTGCTGTGTGCCCTCAGCCTGGCCGCCCTGCTGCTGCTGCCCGGTTGCGCCCGCTTTCAAAAAGTGGACGTGGAACGCGAATTCAAGAATTTCATCACGCTCTACAGGGAGATGAACACCTTCACCGAAGCGGTGTTCCTCATGGAGCACAGCAAGGTGCTCAATCACGAACTTTCCGAATTCCTGCAGCAGAAACTGTACGAAACAAAACTGCAGCTGGAAACGGTCATCGACATCATCTTTTTTTACAAATACTCGGACTTCAGGAACTACGAAAACTATCTCGTCGTCTACCGCTACGTGAACCAGCGCCTGGATACGGTCCTGCATAGCTTCACTGCGCAGGAAAAATTCATCGCCGCCGTGGGAGAAGACCACAAACACTCGCCCCACATGGCCCGGTACTCTCGGGAATACCGGCTGTATCTGGCCCGCGTCATCACCCAGATCAACGAGCTCAAGGAGAAAACCAAGTGATTGCTGCCCCGCACGTGCAGACCATCATCGCCGCTGTGGACATGAGCCCGGTGACCGCCAAGGTGGTGGGCTGGGCCATGGCCCAGGCCAGGGCCTTCAACGCCCAGCTGGAACTGCTCTATGTCACCACGCCGGAGCCGGACTTCATCGGCTACGCCCCTGGCCCCCAGCATGAACGCAACGCCGTGGCCTGCCGCATGCAGGACGAGCAGCGCGCCCTGGCGGCCCTCAAAGCCCAGGTGGCTGCCCAGGGCCTGAAGGTGAGCGAACACGTGTTCCCGGGCGTGCCCGAGGACAAGATTCTGCAGGAAGCCCATCGCCTGCAGGCAGACCTCATCATCTGTGGCCGCCACGACCACGACTTCTTCTATCGCCTCTTCGTGGGCAGTGTGGGCGAGGAGCTGCTCAAACGCTCCCCCTGTCCCATCCTGTTCGTGCCGGCCGACCCCCTGTCCGAGACCGACACGGCGGCGTAGCGGAGTCCTCCGTCAGTGATGCGACGGTGCGTATTTCTGTGCAGCGTGCTCTGGCTGCTGCTCTGGCAGACCGATCCGGCCCGGGCGGCGGCAGCCGCGCTTGCCTGGACGCCGCAGGGCGATCTGGTGCTGTTCGAGGACCATGCCGACCAGCGCCGCGCCCCGGCCTCCCTGGTCAAATGCATGACCGCCCTGCTGGTCTGCGATGCCGCGGCCAACGGCACCCTGCGCTGGGAGGCCCCTGTGGCGGCGCCGCCCGATGTTGCCGCCGTCACCGGGGCGCGCCTGGGGCTCGTGCCTGGCCAGGAGGTGCCCGCGCAGGAACTGCTGGCAGCCCTGCTCATCGGCTCGGCCAACGACGCTGCCGTGGCCCTGGCCGTGCAGGTGGCCGGCAGCGTGCACGCCTTCGTGACCGCCATGAACGCCAGGGCCGCAGGTCTGGGACTCACGGGCACCCGCTTCGCCACGCCGCACGGCCTGCCCGCCCCCAACCAGTACACCACCGCCCGGGACATGGCCCGCCTGGCCTGGGCGCTGCTGGAGCACTACCCGTATGTTGTGAATTTTTCGGCCATGCCCAGCTGTCAGGTGCGGGGCGTGGCGCTGTACAATCGCAACGACCTGCTGCACCTGCCCGGGGTGGACGGCCTGAAGACCGGCGCCACGGCCGAGGCCGGCGCGTGCCTCATCCTCACGGCCCTGCGTCAGGAGCGGCGGGTGATCGTGGTGCTGCTGGGCGCCCGGGACGCAGCCGCCAGGGCGAAGGAAGCCGCTGCACTGCTGGAGCAGGCCTTTGCCGCGCTGCCGCAGTAGGGCAAGGTATCCTTGAAAAGAGTTCTCGGGGGAAAACCTTTCCAGCGCATGTTACTTTTGCAAATCTTGAGAAAGGTTTTCCCCCGGGAGCCGCGCCTCAGCCTTCCCCGGCCTGCTCGGCCTGCTGCTGGGCCTGGGCCTTCATGCGTGCTGCGGCCGAGGCGGCGGCCGCCTCTTCCTCGCCACCCTTGCCGGCAGTGTACACCGTGACGCCAGGCGCGGCGAAGCTCAGATTGTACTTCTTGAATTCCTTGTACAATCTGGAAAAGACTTCGCGCCGGATGGCGAACTGCTTGCCCGGCTTGGTCATGTACTTGATGCCGAAGATCATCACCGAATCCTCGATGCGCTTGACCCCCTGGCTCTTGATGGGTTCCACCAGATCGTTCTTGAATTCCTCGTCCGCCATGATGCTGGCGTTGACCTTCTTGCAGATCTTCTTGAACAGCTTGGGATCCGTCTCCATGGGCAGGGGAATCTTGATTTTCATGACGATGGGATTGCGCGAATAGTTCACCACGTCCTTGATCTGGCCAAAGGGCAGGATCTGCACATAGCCCAGGGTGTGCTGCATGGTGATGTTGCGCACGCTCATCTTGATGACGTAGCCTTCGGTCTTGCCCATCTGGATGTAGTCGCCGACGCGGAAGGCGTCGTCCAGCAGGAAGAACACCCCGGCCACCACGTCCTTGACCAGAGTCTGCGAGCCCATGCCGATGGCCAGGCCGAACACCCCGGCGCTGGCCAGCAGCGGCGCAATCTGCACGCCCAGCTGGGAAAGAATCATCAGCAGCGTGCTCAGGAGCAGGAACACGCCCAGCACCTTTTGCATCAGGGGCAGGAGGGTATTGATGCGCGGGTTTTCCTGCTCGCTCTGATTCTTGGGTTGCAAGGCCCGCTGCATGCCGGCCTTGGCCGCCTCCCAGAGTCCCAGGCTGACGGCCAGAATGAGCATGATGCCCAGCCCGTGGCCCACCACCGCCTGGGTCAAGGCGGTGCCCATGCCCCAGGCTTCGGCCATGGCCGCCCCCAAAAAGCCCAGCAACAGCGCGCGTACCCAGGCCCGAAGCGGGCCGAAGAACCGCATGGTCTCCACGTCCGGCAGCGGCTCGGCCTTGATCACGGTGACCTCGCCCACGGGTTGGCCGTCGTCGTCCAGCTTGGGCGGGGTGGCGGTGTCCGAAGGCCGGCGCTGGAATACGGTGAATATGCGCCGCAGCAGGACGTACCCCAGGCGGTCCAGCAGCAGAAAGGCAGGCACCGCCAGCAGGCCGGCCAGGAGCACGCCGCGGGAGCCCTCGAAGCCCTGCAGCAACAGCAGCGCATACCAGACCAGCGCCATGCCCAGAATGTACAGGATGGCCAGCATGTGCCAGACCGCCGCAAACTGGCGGCGCAGGGGGCCGGGCGTGTCGCCGTCGGTGGTCAGGAGCCAGGCGGCCACCGGTTTGCGATGGAACAAGGTCGCGCCGATCAGCAGCAGCATCCCCGCCAGGCCTATCAGGCCGCGCAGCAGGGTCAGGCTTGTGGGCGCCATCCCGGCATGGGCCAGGGCCTGGAGCACATGCAGCCGGAGCAGACTCAGTCCCAGCAGGGTCAGCAGCAGCAGGGAAATCGCTCTGGCGGCGGTGTCGCCCAGGGGCACGAGACGCACATCGGGCCGGCCGGGCGCCAGCAGCCAGCGCAGCGCCACCCAGACGATGCGCGCGCCGCCGCCGGCGGCCAGGAGGCCCGTGGTCAGCGGCCGGGCGGTCCAGGCCGGATCGAAACACAAGGAATACAGACCCAATGCCGTGAGCACGAAGACCAGCAGGCCGGAGACTGCCCCCACCAGCTCCGCGAGGATCCGGCGAAATCGCGGCAGGTGGGCGGCCAGATCCTCGGCAGAGGCGGCGCGGTGGCGGGCCCGGCGCAGTTGGCGTCCTGTCAGGCGCTCCACCTGCCAGGCCGTCAGCAGCACCAGCAGCACGCCCAGGCATTGCAGCGCAAGGCCCGACAGGCCTTGCGGCCCGGCCAGGACGGTCAGGGCGGCGTGCAGATCTGCCGGCAGGGAGGGCAGGGCGGCCAGCGCGCCGTGAATGCTGGTCTTCATCGCCGTGCTGGTGGCCACCAGCTGTTCCTCAAGGGTGGGCGGCGCTGTAGCCGTGGCGCTCAGCCGGGCCTGGGCGTTGCGATGCACGGTTTCCTGGAGCAACTGGCGCACCTGGGCGTCGGTGAGGCGGGCCAGCAGATCATCCACCGTGTCCGGGGGCATGGCGGCCATGGCATCGGGGTCGGGCAGGGGGGCTTCCTTGGCAGACGCCTTGCCCTTGCTCAGCTCCTTGGCCATCAACACCGAAGACGCACTCGCGGCCGGGATAACACCCCAGAAGCTCACGGCGCACGCCATGATCAGGGCACATACTCGCAAACAATATCGCATGGTTCTCCCCCCCCGCCCCCGGGATGGTATGCCGGTGTCGCGGCAGTTCGGTTGTGTCCTGCAATCTATCCCTTTTTTGCCCCGCCGCCTAGCGGGCAGAGAAGATCTCCCTTGATCTTCCTCTCACAATGCGTAGAAATGACATAATCCTGCCATGGGGGGCATGACACTGAGCGAATCTATGGGCAATCAATCAGAACAGTACCGGCTGTTGCTGGTAGAAGACGATTCCATTTCGGCGAAGACCATCGGCTTCATGCTGAAGCGATTGGGGCACGAACTGGTGGGGGTGGCGGCCACGGGGGAACAAGCCCTGGCTTTGGCGGCGGAGCACCTGCCGGACATGGTGCTGCTGGATGTCCGTTTGGAAGGCGATATGGACGGGCTGGAAGTGGCCCACCGCCTGCGGACCAGCGCCGCGACACGGGGCATGAGCATCATGTTCCTCACTGGCATGGAGCCGTACGAACAGATGGAACGGGCCCTGCCCGTGGCGGACTGTTTTATCCAAAAACCGGTCAAATTTGCGGATTTGTCCGCCAACATGCATATCTGCGTCCAGCGGCGACGCCTGGAACAGCGGCTGGCAGCCAGCGACCGCCGCTACCAGGCCCTGGTGCAGGATGCGCCTGTGGGCATCTACCAGGCCCGGCTCGGCGGCGGCCTCGTGACGGTGAATCCGGCCCTGGCGCGGATGCTGGGCTATGATTCCCCCGAGGAACTGCTGGCGGCCATGACCAATCCGGCGGCCCAGCTGTATGTGGACGACACGCGGCGGGAGGAGTTCACCCGGCTGCTGCACACCGTGGGGGAAGTGCGGGATTTCGAGTCCGAGGTCTACGGCCGCGATGGCGACATCTTCTGGATCCAGGAACAGGCAGCCCTGACGGCGGATGCCGTCGGTGAGCCGCTGGTGGAAGGGTTTGTCATCAACATCACCGCCCGCAAGGATGCCGAGCTGGAACGCGACGTCACCCTGCACCTGCTGCGCCAGACCCTGGACGCCCTGCCGGATCCCGTGGCCCTGGTGGACGACGAGCAGCATGTCATCCTGGGCAACCTTGCCCTGTGCAAGGCCATGGGCGTGCCGGCCCCCTGCGGGCTGGCCAACAGGGCGTTTTCGGAACTGCTGGCCCCACGCAGCCGCAAGGCCTGGGACGCCGTGTTCTCCCGGTTCGTGCAGGATGGCCAGATGCGCCAGGTGCGGTTGCTGCTGGCGGGCAACGCCGGCTGGTACGTGTTCACCCTCTCACCGTATGGCAACCCGTCCGGCGAGCGCATCGGCGCGGTGTGTCAGGGACGCTTCGTGGCCCCGGAAGTCCTGCCCCTGGGCAGGGAAGGGGCATAGCGGCCTGCCGGCACAGGGAGATGCATGCGCAAGCATCAATTCATCAAGGAAAAGTGCGAGTGCCCGCGCCGGGCCACGCGGTTCATCTGCCGGTACTGCAAGGCGCTGGAATACCTGAGCCCGCGCGAGATTCGCCAGCTCACCCTGCAGCAGGCGCGCTGCGATCATCCCGAAGCCCCGGAAATCCCGGCCACGGAGCTGTTCCGCGCCCGCATCGGCGGGGTGGTCAACTGCCTGGCGCCGGACTGGGAGACGCACACCGAGATCCACGACGCCGGCGAATGCGAGGCGTGCTGAGGGCTATTCCGCCCCCCCGCCCTGCTGCCGCATGCGCCGCAGTTCCTGCAGCTGGGTCATGCGCGCGGCCATCTCTTCCTGGGTCAGCACGCCGTCGTGGTTGGCGTCGGTCTGGTTGAACCGTTCCTGCATGGCTGCCTGATATTCCTGCTGATCCACCGTGCCGTCGCGGTTCGTGTCCATTTTGCGGAAGATGAATTCCTGGCCGCGGGACATGCCTGCGCCCGGCTGCGCAGCCACCGGGGCAGCGATGATCATGGCGGCAAGAATGATGAGGATGATGGCGATGTTGCTCATGGGTGACTCCTGCCATGCAAAGAGGTTGACGATGTCAGGCTGAAGCAACATCGATGCCACAAGGTAAACATCTGGTATGATAGGTTTTTTCTGCGAGATTTAGCCGGGGGTGTGCAAAGGGCTGCACATGCGCGGCGGTGTGCAAGGCATGGCGCATGCGGCTGCACAGGGCGGCAGGGCTGCACGGGGCCGGTGAAAACACCTTTCCCAACCGCCGCGGCTGGGGTACCTTCCCGGGCCATGGCGCAATTCGATCTGCTGACACATGTGGCCGGATCCACGCTGGTGGTCCAGGCGGAATATCTGCTGCTCCTGGGCATGAGCCTGGGATCCTGGGCCGCGATGTTCTGGAAGATCCGGCAGTATGGCCGGGCCGGCCGGCAGATTCGGCGCGATCTGACGGTCTTTCGTCGGGCTGCACGACTGCCCGAGGCCGTGCAGGCCGTGGGCCGGGACAGGGACTCCCCCTCCCTGGCCGTGGTCCGCGAGGCCGTGCACGAATACAAGCAGTTGGAAAAGCTGGAAGCCTCCCCCGGCGAAGTGGCGCGCATCATCCTGGAGAACGTCCGCTGGGGCCTGCGGGACGAGCAGGCCGCCCAGATCGCCCGTCTGGCCGTGTCCCTGAATTTTCTGGCCATGTGTGCCAGCGCCGCGCCGCTTCTGGGGCTGTTCGGCACGGTCTGGGGGATTTTCCATTCCTTCCAGGGATTCGCCGAGCTGAATCCCGGCACGCTGCAGATTGTGGGCAAGGGTCTGGCCGAGGCCCTGGGCACCACCATTGCCGGCATGCTGGTAGCCATCCCGGCGGCCATCGGTCACAACATGCTGCTCGGCTGGCTGGCGGATCTGGATGCCGCCCTGGGCGATCTGGGCACCCGGTTCCTCTTTCTGCTGCGCCAGGAACTGGGCGTGCCGCACAAGGAGGAGGACGCCGCCGGCCTCGCCAGATCCGGCCACCCTGGCCAGCCCGGCCCGCCCCCGGGCAAGCCGCGGCGGCTGTTCTTCCGGTTGCCGGGCGTGGGCCGGCGCGATGCCCCCACCGACGACGATCTGCCCACCTGAATCCACCTTTTTTCCGCGTACGAGGATGCTCATGCCCCACCTGCCGCCCTATCTGCACACCGGCCAGCAGTTGACCTTTGACGCCCAGGGCCAGCCCCTGCCGGCCCCGGATCCTGTGCAGGATGGCGCGCATGCGCCGGGCCGGTCCCTGCTGCAGGACCGCTTTCACGTGGTCGGCGAGCTGGCGGAGGATCGCCTGACCGGCTTGGTCTGGCCGCGCTGCGCCCGGCCCTTCGGCGAACCCCAGCACTGGGAGGAGGCCCGCCAGGCCATCGCCGCCTGGAACGCCGAAGCCCGCCACGGCCATGCCGACTGGCGGCTGCCCACCCGCCGGGAGCTGCGCACCCTGGTGGACCATGCCCGGCGTCTGCCTGCCTTTCCCGAAGACCATCCCTTCACCGACGTCTTTCCCGGCTGGCACTGGACCGACACCCCCTGGGCCGATGATCCGGACTATGCCTGGCGGCTGCAGTTCGAGGGCGGCCGGCTGTTCTTCGGTCGCAAGGACGAGTATTCCCTGACCCTGCCCGTGCGCGGCCGTTGTGAGTTCCTTGCCGCCGCGCCGGTCGAACCGCGGTTCGAGACGACGCAGGACGGACTGGTGCGCGACTGCCTGACCGGCCTGCTGTGGGATCGCGACGCCGGCGGCATGCGCATGACCACCTGGAACATGGCCTGTTCCCTGGCCCATGCCCGCCGGCAGGCCTCGGGCCAGCCCTGGCGGCTGCCCACCATCAACGAGCTGGAAACCCTGGTGGACGCCACCCGCGCCTATCCGGCCCTGCCGGCGGGGCATCCCTTCGGCCGCGTGGCCGATGCCTGCTGGTCCGGCACCACCAGCGGCGTGGACCCGGCCTGGGCCTTCTGCCTGTACACGGGCAAGGGCGCGGTGGGCGTGGGGTTCAAGCCGCATCCGGAATTCACCGTCTGGCTGGTGCGTTGAGCTCCCGTCGCCGGCGTGCTAGAATTGTCGCAGCCACCGCCCTGCAACCAGGATTCTTCCATGGCGTCAGATTCTTCCGCTCCGGTCCCCGAGTGTCTCCCCCCCCGGCAGGCGTTGTCCACGGAGAGCACCGGCGCAGAGGTGCTGCCCCTGGCCAAGGTCATCGTGGAAAAAAGCCCGGCCGTGCTCTTTCGTCGCCTCAATGACGAGGCCCACCGCCTGGTCTACGTGTCCGAGAACATCAGCCGCTACGGCTATGCCGCGTGCGAGTTTCTGGAAGGCCGCCGCGAATTCGCCGACATCGTCCACCCCGATGACCGCGACCGTCTGGCTGCGGAAATCAAGGAATATGCCAGGCTGGAGCGGGTGGAATACACCCAGGAATACCGCCTGGTGAGTCCCGGCGGTCAGGTGTTCTGGGTGCATGACGAGACCCTGGCCGAGCGTGACGAGCAGGGCCGCATCACGCATTATCAGGGCATCGTCATGGACATCACCGCCCGCCGGCAGGCCGAGGATGCCTTGCGGCAGGCAAATCTCATCGTGGAGCGCAGTCCCATCATCCTGTTTCGTCGCACGGCCGGCGCCACGGGGCTGGAGTACGTCTCCCAGAACGTCTCGCGCTACGGCTACGATCCCGAGGCCCTGCGCCTGGGCACCTTGTCCTTTCTGGACATCGTGCATCCCGAGGATCACGCCAGCCTTGTCAGCCAGGTTCGCGCCGCCCGGCTGGCCGGCAAGGACGAGTACGCCATGCGCTACCGCATCCGCACCGCCACGGGGGAATTGCGGTGGATCGACGACGTGACCACCGTGGATTTTGACGCCCGCGGCGAGCCCCTGCACTACCAGGGCGTCCTGGCGGATGTCACCGAGCGGGTCCGGGCCGAGGAGGCCTTGCGCAAGAGCGAGGAAAAACACCGCCGCATCCTGGAGACGGCCGCCGAAGGCTTCATCATGATGGATGCGGAACTGCGGCTGGTTTCCTGCAATGAGGCCTACGCCGCCATGCTCGGCTACTCGCCGCACGAGCTGCTGGGCCGGCGGCCGCACGAGTGGTCCACCCCGGAGTTCCGCGCCTTTCTTGTGGCCAACCGCAAGCGCCTGCTCGCCCAGGATCGGCGGTCCTTCGAAGGCTCCCTGGTGGCCAGGGACGGCACCGTGGTGCCGGTGCTGGTGCATGGCAATACCCTGCGCGATCCAGAGGGCAATTTTCTCAACCACATTGCCTTTGTCACGGACATTTCGACCCAGAAAAAGGCCCTGGCCCTGGCCGAGGAAGTGCAGCGCAGCCTGCTGCCCAGTGGCCCGCCCCGCTGGAACGGCCTGGAAGTGGCCGGCCGCATGGCGGCCAGCGAGAGCATCGGCGGCGACTATTACGACTATTTCGACCTCCCGGCCAGTTATCCCGGCTGGCTGGGCGTGGTGGTGGGGGATATTGCCGGCCATGGCGTGGACGCCGCCCTGCTCATGACCACAGCCCGGGCCTTCCTGCGGCAGCGCGTGCAACTGCCCGGCGAGCTGGCCGAGGTGATGATGGACCTCAACCGCGCCCTGGTGCGGGACATGGGCGATTCCGGCCGGTTCATGACCTGCTTTCAACTGCTCATCAATTGTTGCGAGCACCATCCCGAAGCCCTGACCCGGCTGTGCTGGGTGCGCGCCGGGCACGATCCGGCCCTGCTCTACGATCCGGAGACGGACTGCTTTACCGAGCTGGACGGCCCCGGCCTGCCTCTGGGCATTGTGGAAGACTATCCCTTCGAGTCCAGGACACTGGACAGCATCCGCCCCGGCATGGTCATCGCCGTGGGCACCGACGGCATCTGGGAGGCCATGGACACCCAGGGCCAGCTGTACGGCAAGGAGCGCTTCAAGGAGGTGCTGCGCCGGCACAGCCGGGCCTCGGCCGTGGACATGGTGGACGCCGTGTTCCAGGACGTGGGCCGGTTCTGCCAAGGCGTGCGCTTTCAGGACGACGTGACATTAGTGATCATCAAACTGGTTGGAGCTGTGCCCCATGCATGACGATTCCCGCGACCCCCTGTTTTTGACCGACGCCGCCAAGGCCCTGCTGCAGCGTTATTTCAGCCAGCATCCCCAGGCCGGCATCCGCCTGGAGCATGCCGAAGGCGGCTGTGCCGGGCCGCGGCTGCAGCTGCGCCTTGATGAAGTCCTGGATGCGGGCGGCAACCCTCCCGGCCTGAACGACATGCGTCTTGAGCGCGACGGCTTCGTCTTCGTGGTGGACGCCGTGCTGCTGCAGACTGCCATGCCCGTGACCATCGACGCCACCCGGCTGACCTTTGTCATCCGCTCCGGCCTGCAGCTGGAGGCCGGCGGCTGCAAGAGCTGCAAGGGGTGCTCCTGAGGTGCGGTGTGCGCTGCTGTTGGCGCTGCTGTTGCCGGCGCTGCTGCTGACGCCGGACGCCTCGCCCGCCGAGGAGGTGCCCGGCATCCTGCGGCCGGTGATCATCGGCGGCGACCGCGATTACCCGCCCTACGAATTCCTGGACAAGGACGGCCTGCCTGCCGGCTTCAATGTGGACATCAGCCGCGCCGTGGCCGAGGCCATGGGCCTGAAGGTGGAATTTCGCCTGGGCACCTGGTCGGACATGCGCACCGGCCTCATGGAAGGCACCATCCATATCCTGCAGGGCATGTCCTATTCCGAGGAACGCAGCCAGCAGGTGGACTTCGCGCCGCACACCATCGTCAACCACGCCATCTTCGGCCGCCGGGGCTTTGCCCCCGTGGCCACCCTGGACGACCTGGCCGGCAAGCAGGTCATCATGCATCGCGGCGGCATCATGCACGACACCCTGGCCGGCAAGGGCTTCGGCAAGGATCTGATCCTCACGGACACGCCGGCGGACGGTCTCCGGCTCCTGGCCTCGGGGCAGGGCGACTACGCCGTGGTGGCCATGCTGCCGGGCATCTACATCATCCGCGAAAACAAGCTGGACAACATCCAGACCGTGGCCCGCACCGTGTTCACCGTGCGCTATGGCTATGCCGTGAAAAAGGGCAACGAGGCGCTCCTGGCCCGGTTCAGCGAGGGGTTGGCGATCCTGCGGGAAACCGGCCGCTATCAGGCCATTCACGACAAGTGGCTGGGCGTGCTGGAGGCCCGGCGCATGCCCTGGGAAACCGTGGGTGTGGCCGTGGCCGCGGTGGTGACGCCTTTGCTGCTGCTGCTCATCGGATCCATGGTCTGGACGCGCAGCCTGCGCCGGCAGGTGGCCCAGCGCACGGAATCCCTCTCCATGGCCCTGGAGGAGCTTTCCCGCAACCAGCGCCAACTGGTGCAGGCGGACAAAATGGCCGCCCTGGGCATCCTCGTCTCCGGGGTGGCGCATGAGATCAACAATCCCAATGGTCTGATTCTGCTCAATATCCCCATCCTGCGCAAGGCCCAGGCCGATGCCGGCCGGCTGCTGGACGAGCGCTACGAGGTGGAGGGAGAATTCACCCTGGGCGGCATTCCCTACAGCCGCATGCGCCAGGAGCTGCCGCGCATGCTGGAAGAGATGCAGGAAGGCGCGCTGCGGATCAAGCGCATCGTCAACGATTTGAAAGACTTCGCCAGGATGGAGGAAGACGCCGGCCGCTCGCTGATTGACGTCAACGACGCCTCGGCCAAGGCCGTGCGGCTGGTGGAGCCCACCATCCGCAAGTGCACGGAGCATTTTTCCACCTGCTATGAGCCGGATCTGCCCCTGGTCTGGGGGCATTCCCAGCGCATCGAGCAGGTGATCGTCAATCTGGTGCTCAATGCCTGCCAGGCCCTGCCAGATAGAAGCCGGGGCATTGAGATCTTCACCCGGCACGATGCTGCCGCGGGCAAGGTGATTCTCTGCGTGCGGGATCAGGGCGTGGGCATTCTGCCGGAGCACCTGCCGCACCTGACGGACCCGTTCTTCACCACCAAGCGCGAGACCGGCGGCACCGGCCTCGGCCTGTCCGTCTCCGCAGGTATTTTGAAGGAATACGGCGGGATGTTGACATTTGAATCCCTGCCCGGGCACGGCGCCACGGCCTGCATTGAGCTGCCGGCGGCGGTGTCCGACGAGGCCGGGGAGCACACCGGGAGCGCCGCATGAGCACCACCCTGTTTCCCGCCTTCGGCATCCTCATTGTGGACGACGAGCCGGCCTGGCTGCGGTCCCTGTCCCTGACGCTGGAATCCTCGGCCGGCATCACCAACACGTACCTGTGCCAGCAGAGCACCGAGGTCATGGGCCTGCTGGACAACAAGGACCACGGCGGCATCGGCCTGGTGCTGCTGGATCTGACCATGCCCGGCCTCTCCGGCGAGGAACTGCTGGAGCGCATTGCCGAACGACATCCCGAGGTGGTCTGCATCATCATCAGCGGCGTCAACCAGCTGGATACGGCCGTGCGCTGCATGAAGCTGGGGGCCTTCGATTATTACGTCAAGACCGACGAGGAAGACCGCATCGTCAGCGGCGTGCTCAGGGCCGTGCGCATGCTGGAGCTGCGCGAGGAGAACCGGGCCGTCTCCAGCCGGCTGGTGGCCGGCGGGCCGGCGCACCCCGAGGCCTTTGCCGGCATTGTCACCCGGTCCCGGTCCATGCTGGCGGTATTTGCGTATGTGGAGGCCGTGGCCCGGAGCAGCCAGCCCCTGCTGGTGACGGGGGAATCCGGCGTGGGCAAGGAAAACATCGTCCGCGCGGCCCACGCCCTGAGCGGCCGGCAGGGCCGGTTTGTGGCCGTGAATGTGGCCGGGCTGGACGACATCATGTTTGCGGATACCCTCTTCGGCCATGTGCGCGGGGCCTATACCGGGGCAGACGCGGCCCGCAAGGGCATGGTCGAGGAAGCCGCAGGCGGGACGCTGTTTCTGGACGAAATCGGGGACTTGAGCCCGGCGTCCCAGGTCAAGCTGCTGCGCCTCTTGCAGGAGGGGGAATATTATCCCCTGGGCAGCGACCAGCCCCGCCGGCTGCGGGCGCGGGTCATCGTGGCCACCCACCGCAACCTGCCCGCTGCCGAGGCCGAGGGGCGCTTCCGGCGGGATCTGTACTACCGCCTGCGCACGCATCAGGTGCATATTCCGGCCCTGCGCGAGCGCAAGGAAGACATCGCGCCCCTGCTGCAGCATTTTTTGGCCCAGGCTGCGGCCGAAATGGACAAGCCGACCCCGACGCCGCCTCGGGAGCTGGCCGGCTGCCTGGCGGCGTATGCCTTTCCCGGCAACATCCGCGAACTCAAGGCCATGGTCTACGATGCCGTGAGCCTGCACAAGGGCCGCGTGCTCTCCATGGCCAGCTTTCTGACGGCCATGGGAATCAATCAGACGATGAAGCCCGAGACCGCCTGCGCCCCGGCGGTCAATCCCTTTCATCAATTCGAGCGGCTGCCCAGTTTCGCCGAGGCTGCCGAGCTGCTGGTGGAAGCGGCCATGGCCCGTGCCGGCGGCAATCAGACCATGGCCGCCCGGCTTCTGGGCATCTCCCAGCCGGCCCTGAGCAAACGGCTCAAGCAGATGCACAACGGCGAGGAAGGGGCATAACCGCCGGAAGGGGCATAACCAGCGCGCTCATGTGCAACCATCTGGTGTTAAATGCTTTTTCTGATTGTCCGCCGTGGGGCATAACCTGGGTTATGCCCGTTCCGGCGTGAAATCCCGAATATCTGTATTGATTTTTCCTTGTATTCCGTTATGATGATGGAGATTGCCATCCGTTGGCATTGTTGCTGCTTTTGGAGACGCGGCGGCCGTTCGCGCGCGCCGCGTTTCCTGCAACGTGTCCACAAGGAGAACCGTCATGCAACGCGTCCTGAAGATGCTGGCCCCGGTGCTGCTGGGCCTCGTGCTCTGGCTGCTGCCGGCCCCGGCAGGCCTGACCCCTGCCGCCTGGGCGTATTTTTCCCTGTTTGCCGCCGTGGTGCTGGCCCTGGTGCTGGAGCCCATTCCCCCCGCCCTGGCCGGCCTGGTGGGCGTGACCGTGGCCGCCGTGTTCCGTCTGGTGCCCCTGGCTCCAGACAAGGCGCCCAGCCCTGGGGAGGCCCTCAAGTGGGCGCTTTCCGGCTTTTCCGACGGCACGGTGTGGCTTATCTTTGGCGCGTTCATGTTCGCCCTGGGCTACGAGAAGACCGGCCTGGGCAAGCGCCTGGGGCTGACGCTCATCAAGCGAATGGGCAAGAAGACCCTGGGCCTGGGCTACGCCGTAGCCTTGGCGGATCTCATCCTCGCGCCGTTCATGCCGTCCAACACGGCCCGCAGCGGCGGCACCATCTTCCCCATCATCAAGAACATTCCGCCCCTGTACGGCTCCACTCCCGAGAATAACCCCCGCGGGCTGGGTGCGTATCTGATGTGGACGGCCCTGGCCACCACCTGCGTCACGTCCTCCCTGTTCCTCACCGGCCTGGCGCCCAACGTGCTGGCGCAGTCCCTGGTGGAGAAGACGGCCAAGATCACCCTGAACTGGAACTACTGGTTCATGAGCGTGCTGCCCGTGGGCGTGATTCTGTTTCTGGCCACGCCGCTGCTGACGTACATCATCTATCCGCCCACGCAGAAGACGTCCGAAAACGCCCCCATCTGGGCGGCGGAAGAACTGGAGAAGCTGGGCCCCATCAGCGGGCGCGAAATCAGCATGGCGCTGCTGGCCGTGGGCGCGCTCCTGGGCTGGATTTTCCTGAAGGATTACGTGAACGGCACCACCGTGGCGCTGGTGGTCATCTGCGTCATGGTGACGGCCAAGGTGGTGAGCTGGGAAGACGTGCTGGGCTACAAGCAGGCCTGGAACGTGCTGGCCTGGTTCGCCACCCTGGTGACGCTGGCCGACGGCCTGAGCAAGACGGGCTTTCTCAAGTGGTTTGCCGGCACGGCCTCGGCGTACATGCAGGGCTTTTCGCCCACGGCCACGCTGCTGGGGCTGGTGGTGCTGTTCTTCGTCAGCCATTACATGTTCGCCAGCGTTACGGCGCACGTGGCGGCGCTGCTGCCGGTGATGCTCGCCGCGGCCATGGCCGTGCCCGGGCTGGACATGACCGTGGCCTCCATGGCCCTGTGCGCCACGCTGGGCATCATGGGCATCATCACGCCGTACGGCACCGGCCCTTCGCCCATCTATTTCGGGTCCGGCTACATCAAGAGCAAGGAATTCTGGTACCTGGGCTTCATCTTTGGCACCATTTTCCTGGCGGTGTTCCTGCTGGTGGGCTTCCCCTGGATTCTGATGCGCGGCTGAAACTACGCCTGACTGGCACTGACACAGGGAGAATCTCCGCGGGAGGTTCTCCCTGTGTGTGTTCGTGCAGTAGTGTGAGGGCGCTGTCTCTTTGCAGCAACAGGTCTACTCTTCCTCGGGCAGCATGTCCGGGTCAATGGGCACGTGCTGCTCATGGGTCGGGGAGTCCAGGGGGTCGGTGCGGCCATAGATCGTCAGGCTCAGGGCGTCCAGGGAGCGGATGCGCGCAAGGGCTTCCTCCACGGTCATCACCGGCGGCGTGGCGCCCTTGGAGATGAGGGCCTCCATGGGCAGGCCCTGGGCTGTTTCCTGGAACTGGCGGGCCTTCTCCAGGGCGGCGTGGTAGAAGCGTTTGCGGTCCATGAGGGAGGCGTAGGTGGCGCGGCCGGCAGGGGCTTCTTCCAGAAAAGCGAGGGCGGCGCGGAACAGATCCTGGTAACGGGCTTCCTGACCCGGGGCCGGGGTGGCGCGCAGCAGAAAGGCCTGCATGAAGGCGATGTTTTCATCGCTCCAGGCGCAGCGGGAGTTGCGCAGCAAGGTGCGGTAGGGCAGGGCGCGGTTCTGGCCGAGGGCGGCATCCAGCTGGTCGAGCAGCGGCAGCGGGATGTGCCGGGTGAGCCGCATGCGGGAGAGCATGCGCTCCAGCACCCAGCGCGGCGGGGCCAGCTCCAGGGTGCTGCCGTCGGGAAAGCGCAGACAGACAAGGCGGCCGCGGGCTTCCACCTGATCCAGCAGCGTGCCGGCGGCGGCAGGCGAGAAGCCTTCTCCCAGCAGGGGTTCCAGGCGATTGCGCAGTGCCCGTTCGGGGAAAAAGATGAGCTCCAGGGCGCTGTGCCCTGTGGAGTCGTCCTCATCCAGCAGCGCTTGCAGGGCCTGGGCCGAGATTTCTCCGGTCATGCCTTCCAGAAAGGCCAAGACTTCCGAAGGCAGGGTCATGCCTGCGGCAAGGGACTCGTCGATGGCGGCGGCCACGGCTTGGATATTCGCGGTGGAGGCGTCCATAGCGGGTGTTCCTCGAACGAAAAAGGCGGCGGGAATATTCCCGCCGCCTTTATCAGTACGTCAGGGTTGCATATTAGGCAACCAGTTCGCGGGCTTTCCGATTAGGAAGCGTCGCAGGGGGCGCCTTCTTCGGGCCGGGCGTGTTCAGCAGTCTCGGTGAGAGTGCAGAACTCGGGAGCCGGGGCGGCAGGCATGCTCACCTTGGCCAGTTCGCAGGCTTCTTCCAGCACCGGGGCTTCGGCCATGGCCTTCAGACGGGCGTAGCGGGCCTTGACCTGGGCTTCGATTTCGCAGCGCAGGCGCTTGGATTCTTCCGGATGGCTGCGTTCCAGCATGCTGAAGCGGGATTCGCCGCCCAGGAAGTCCTGGACGGTGCCGTCCGGGGCCTTGGAATCCAGCTGGAAGGGATTCTTGCCTTCGGCCAGCAGCATGGGGTTGTAGCGGAAGAGCGGCCAGTAGCCGGAGAGGGTGGCCTGCTTGCCTTCTTCCTGGGTCTTGCCCATGCCCCTGCGCAGGCCCTGGTTGATGCAGGGGGCGTAGCACAGGATGAGGGAGGGGCCGGGGTAGGCTTCGGCTTCCAGGAAGGCCTTGAGGGTCTGCTGCTTGTTGGCGCCCATGGAGACGGAAGCCACATACACGTAGCCGTAGGTCATGGCCATGAGGGCCATGTCTTTCTTGGCGGTCTTCTTGCCGGAGGCGGTGAACTTGGCCACAGCGCCGGTGGGCGTGGCCTTGGAGCTCTGGCCGCCGGTGTTGGAGTACACTTCGGTATCCACGACGAGGATGTTCACGTCGCGGCCGGCGGCAATCACGTGGTCCAGGCCGCCGTAGCCGATGTCATAGGCGAAGCCGTCGCCGCCGAAGACCCAGAAGCTCTTCTTGGTCAGCAGGTCGCGACGGTCCCAGATGGGCTGCAGGGTGGGGCAGAGCTTGCCCATTTTGCCGAGCAGGAACTTGATGCGATCGCCCCAGCTCTTGGAGGCTTCGGCGTGGTTCATGTTGCGCAGCCAGCCGTCAAAGGCGTCCTTGAGTCCCTGGGGGATGTCCATGCCCAGGGCGGCGCGCATCTGCAGGGCCAGGGTTTCGCGGCCCTGGGTCACGGCCATTTCCATGCCGTAGCCGTATTCGGCGGCGTCTTCAAACAGGGAGTTGCCCCAGGTCGGGCCAAACCCTTCGGTGTTGGTGGTGTAGGGGAAGGACGGTGCGGAAGCGCCCCAGATGGAGGTGCATCCCGTGGCGTTGGCCACGAACATGCGTTCGCCGTACAGCTGGGTGAGCAGCTTGACGTAGGGGGTTTCGCCGCAACCGGAGCAGGCGCCGGAGAATTCCATCATGGACTTGATGAACTGGGAGCCCTTGAGGGATTCGCGCTTGAGCAGGCCTTCCTTGTAGGAGATCGCGGTCTCAGCGTAGTTGTAGTTGGGCACCTGGGCAGGAGCCTGGGTGTCGATGGGCTTCATCACCAGGGCCTTTTCCTTGGCCGGGCAGATGTCTGCGCAGTTGCCGCAGCCCATGCAGTCCAGGGTGTTGACCTGCATGCGGTACTTCAGGCCCTTGAGTTCCTTGCCGGTGGCGTCCAGGGTGCCGAAGCCTTCGGGCGCGCCTTCCAGCTCGGCGTCCGTGGCCAGCACGGGGCGCAGGGCGCTGTGGGGGCAGACAAAGGAGCACTGGTTGCACTGGATGCAGTTTTCAGCAAGCCATTCGGGCACCAGGATGGCCACGCCGCGCTTTTCGTACTGGGACGTGCCCACGGGGAAGCGGCCGTCGGGCTCAAAGGCGGAGACGGGCAGGGTGTCGCCCTTCTGGGCCAGGATGGGCTTCATCACATTGGTGATGAATTCGGGCTCGTCGGTCGTCGTCGCAGCATGGTCCACAGCCTCGGCCCAGGTGGCGGGGTAGGCCACTGCCTGCAGGGCGTCCACGGACTTGTCCACGGCGTCCCAGTTCATCTGGACGATCTTGTCGCCCTTCTTGCCGTAGGCTTTCTTGATGGAGGTCTTGAGCAGCTCAATGGCCTGCTCGAAGGGCAGCACGCCGGCCAGCTTGAAGAAGGCCGTCTGCATGATCATGTTGATGCGGCCGCCCAGGCCCACTTCACCGGCGATCTTCACAGCGTCGATGTTGAAGAACTTCAGCTTCTTGCGGGCGATGGCGCGCTTGATGGAGGCAGGCAGCTCGCGTTCCATGTCTTCCAGGGTCCAGGCGGAGTTCAGCACAAAGGTGCCGCCAGCCTTGATGTCGCCCAGGATGTCATAGATCTTGACGTAGGTGTCCTTGTGGCAGGCCACGTAATCCGCGCTTTCCACCAGATAGGTGGACTTGATGGGCGAAGAGCCGAAACGCAGGTGGGAGACGGTGATGCCGCCGGACTTCTTGGAGTCGTACGCAAAGTAGCCCTGGGCGTACATGTCCGTGTTGTCGCCGATGATCTTGATGGCGGTCTTGTTCGCGCCCACGGTGCCGTCGGCGCCCAGGCCCCAGAACTTGCACTGCACGGTGCCAGCGGGGGTGGTGTCGAAGGCCGGGCCCACAGGCAGGGACTTGAAGGTCACGTCGTCCACAATGCCCACGGTGAAGTGCGTCTTGGGCTGGGCGGAGCGCATGTTTTCGTACACGGCGAGCACCATGGAGGGAGTGAACTCCTTGGAGCCAAGGCCGTAGCGGCCAGCCACCACGCGGGGCTGGATGTCCTTCTCCAGGAAGGTGGCGCACACGTCCAGGTACAGCGGATCGCCCGTGGCCTGGACTTCGCGGGTGCGGTCCAGCACGGTGACGCAGGCGGCGGTGGCAGGCAGGGCCTTCAGGAACTCGTCCTGCAGGAAGGGCCGGTACAGCCGGACCTTGATGAGGCCCACGGCCTGGCCTTCATCGTTGAGGCGGTTGACCACTTCTTCGATGGCTTCGCAGCCCGAACCCATGGCCACGATGACGCGGTCCGCTTCGGGATGGCCCACGTAATCGAAGGGCTTGTAGGAACGGCCGGTGATGGAAGCCACCTTGTCCATGCACATGGGCACGATGTGCGCCAGGGCCTGGTGGAAGGGGTTGGAGGCTTCGGCAGCCTGGAAGTAGATGTCCGGGTTCTGGGCGCTGCCGCGCATGTGCGGGTGCTCGGGGTTCATGGCTTTGTCTTTGAAAGCCTTGACCTTTTCCCAGTTCATCAGCTTCTTCATGTCGTCATAGTCAATGACTTCGATCTTCTGGATTTCGTGGGAGGTCCGGAAGCCGTCGAAGTAATGCAGGAAGGGCACGCTGGATTCAACGGCCGCCAGATGCGCCACCAGGGCCAGATCCATGACTTCCTGCACCGAGGAGGAGCAGAGCATGGCAAAGCCGGTCTGCCGGCAGGCCATCACGTCCTGATGATCGCCGAAGATGGACAGCGCATGGGAAGCCAGGGCGCGGGCGGACACATGGAACACCCCGGGCAGCAGCTCGCCGGCAATCTTGTACATGTTGGGGATCATCAGCAGCAGGCCCTGCGACGCCGTGAACGTGGTGGTCAACGCGCCGGCAGCCAGGGAGCCGTGCACCGCGCCGGCAGCGCCAGCCTCGGACTGCATGGTCCGTACATCCAACACCTGGCCGAAGATGTTTTTACGGCCGGCCACGGCATATTCGTCCGCCAGTTCGGCCATGGTGGAAGAAGGAGTGATGGGGTAGATGGCGGCTGCCTCGCTCATCGCGTATGCGACGTGCGTTGCTGCGGTGTTGCCGTCCATGGTCTGGGTGCGCTGGGCCATCGAACGCTCCTGTGAGTAAGAGTGAGAGGTGCGGGCTGAAATTTGTTGGTTCTTACACGATGCTGTTTGATTCATCAATCAAAATCTTGTTTGATGAATCAGTTTTTATGCTCGTGCCCCTTGACCATCTCCAGGCCCTCAAGCATACCCCAAGGGCGTCTGCTTTGGGAAGACGCGTCCCGCCCTGCCTGCCCTGTGAGGATCTTCATGCCTTCCAAACTGTTGCCGACTTCTCTTCGCATCGCGCTTCTAGTTCTTTTTTGCACATGCAACATGCTGCCGGCACAGGCTGCCAGTGCAGGCCGGCCGCGCGTTGTGGCCATTCTGGGCTTTGAGTTTTTGGGCGAGGTGTCGGGCGGTCGTGCATCCATCAACGCCACGGCGGCGCACCGCGGCCGCATGGTCACGGAGATGTTCACCACCGAGGCCGTGCGTAGCGGCGTGTTCCATGTGGTGGAGCGCACGGTGCTGGACACCGTGCTGGCGGAAATGGAATTCGGCGATGCCGGCCTTTCCGGCTCTGCGGCCCAGAAGATCGGGCGCATGGTCAATGCCGATGCCGTGCTGTCCGGGGCGGTTTCCGAGTATCGCGGCGAGTTGCGCATTGACGCCCGGCTCATCAACGTAGCTGACGGCCGGGTGGTCCTGGCAGACAAGGCCTTTGCCGCGGACACCTTGCCCTCCATTTCCGACGCCGTGGAAGAAGTGCTGGAAAAAATGGCCGATGCCCTGGCCCCCACCACGGGCACGCCGGACGCCCATTCCCTGGCCAACGCCCCGGTAAAGGCGCCGGCGGCGTTGCAGTTCTCGGCCAGGGCTGCGCAGCCTCTGCCTGCGGCGGCCGTGCGCGTCACGGCGTCTTCCTTCGATGCCCCCACGGAACAGGCCAATTTCGAGCCGGACAATGTGACCGACGGCGACCCCACCACCGCCTGGGTGGAGGGCGGCGGCGAGGGCGGGACAGGCGAATGGCTGCGCATCGCCTTTGACACCCCGCAGCAGGTGACGGACATCCAGTGCGTCAACGGCATGGGCGCGCCGGCCATGTTTGCGCAATACAGCCGCATCCAGGATCTGGAGGTGGAATTGTCCACGGGCCGGCGCGTGCGCGTGCAGCTCCAGGATGCCAACGGCTGGCAGCCCATGGTGCGGGTGGACGAAACCGTGTCCTGGATCGCCTTCCATATCGTCTCTGTCTATCCCGGGGAACGTGCCCGTCGGGCGGCGCTTTCGGAGGTGGAGATTGCCGTGGGGGGAACCCCCCGGTGAGCCCGGACATTTCGCTCCGCGCTGTACAGAAGGCGTCTGATTTGATATGGAATGATTCCCACTGCCGGAAAATATGAATTTGCCGAGGACGGGACGTTGCCCGTCGCCTCTGGAGGTTTCATGCACGGGTTTCGGTTTTCACGCGGCCTGATTGTTGTGGCGATGTTCGCCGTCCTGTTTGTCCTGGCCGCCTGCACGGCCGTGGTGGTGGACGACCCGTATGTGTACCGGCCGGCCCCGCCGCCGCCAGCGGTCATCGTCCTGCCTGGAGAAACGTATGGCTCCCCGCCGCCTGACCGCAACCGCATCAACCGTCGTCTGACGGTCTGCAACGTGAACTACAACAATTGTCTGGTTTCCTGCAATGCACTTCCCCATCCTTCGCAGAAGGCGTTGTGCACGAGCCAGTGCAATGCGGCATTTCAGCAGTGCCAGCAGCGTTCGGTTAACTGAGGTTGCGTCCATTGGTCGTCTACTTTTTTGAAGTGGACATGAAATGCGCATCAGGACGAAGCGCGCGAGATGCGCAGTATTTCGAAATGAAATAAGATGTGATTTTGCATGGAGGCTCCGCCATGACGTCCGCTTCGTCCCCGCCCTCTGCCCCGCCCGCTGCCCCCCAGCGCCGCAGGCTCGGTGAACTGCTGGTCACGGCCAAACTCATCAGCCCGGAGCAGCGCAACCAGGCCCTGGATGAAGCGCGCCGCAACAGGATGCGGCTGGGGCAGTATCTGGTGTTGCAAAAGCTCATCAAGGAAATCCACCTGGTGAAGGCCATCAGCTTTCAGCTCAAGGTGCAGATGTTCCATCCGGAAAAGCATCGGGTGGATGCCGGGGTCCGGGAGTTGCTGTCCAGGGCGTTTGCGGTGCAGGGCAATCTGTGCCCCGTGTTTCGGGATGAGGACGTGCTGTACGTGGCCATGCTGGATCCCACGGACATGCATGTGGTGGACGAGATTATTTTTGCCACCGGCCTGGACGTGGAGCCCCTCATCTGCACCAAAAGCCAGCTGGGCGTGCTGCAGGCGGAGCTGTACGGGGCGGACGTCCTCGGGCAGGTGACCACGCCCATTCCCGTTGGCCTTCGCGATGGCGGGCTGGTGCTCAGGGACGCCATTGATCTGGAAGCCATCCAGAAACCCGGCGCCTTTGCCTCGCCCCAGGGGCTGGCCGCCAACCGGTTCCTCGACCAGTCCGAAAGTCGGCCGGACAGTCCCCCCGCGCAGACCGCCGGGGACGTGGCCGAACTGCCGTCTTCCCGTGCCGTGCTTTCGGGACCCGAAGCCGCGGCCCTGGCCAGCGATCTTTCCGAAATGGCCGCCAACACCGGCGCGGCCGTGTCCGCAGCGCAGCCTTCCCTGGAGCTGACCGGCGACCCCGAGGACGACCTGCCCTATGTGGAGGCCCTGCCCGTGGAGGAACTCCCGCAGGACGCTGCCGCCGTGCCCGCAGGGGCAGACACGGACGCCGCAGCGGACATCTTCCTGCGCGATACGTTCATCTCCCGGCGCATCCAGAAGGTGGCCGGGGTGAAGTACGAGCAGGCCGAAGTGGTCCGCGCGGCCCTCATGCTCGGCCTGGCGGTGTTGGAGGAGGAGCCCGGTCTGGTGGCGGCCCTGAACCTCCAAACCCGCGACCCATGGCGCTGAACGGCTCGCCCGGGCCTGATGTCCCGGTTGCGCAGGCGCGGCTGGAGCGGATGCTGGCCCGACTCAAAGAGGAAGGCCACCGCCTCACGCCGCAGCGCGTGGCCATCCTGCGTGTGCTGGCCGAGAGTGCAGGGCATCCCTCTGTGGAGCAGGTGCACCAGCGCGTACTGCGGCAGTACCCCAACACCAGCCTGGCCACGGTGTACAAGGCCGTGACCCTGCTCAAGCAGCGCGGCGAGGTGCTGGAGCTGGGCTTCAGCGAGCGGGACAACCGCTACGACGGCGCGCGGCCCGAGCCGCACCCGCACCTGATCTGCACTGCCTGCGGGGCCATCCTTGATCCACAGACGCACGATCCTGGCGTCCTGGAGGAGATGGCCCGGCGTGTGGCCGCGGAAACCGGCTACGCCATTGCGGCCTTCCGACTGGATTTCTACGGCCTGTGCCCGGCCTGCCAGGCCGGACAGCAGGTCCCCGGCATGTCCGGCAATCGCGGCTGAACCGCCCTCGACAGGTCCTGGCATCTGGCGTAGTGGAGGGGCAACAAGGAGCCGCCTTACACCATGACAATGCCTCGTCCTTTGCCTGCCGAACGTCTGCGTGCCTGGCTTGATCCTGCCAAGCTCCCCTGCGACGACTCCACCGCCATCTCCCTCGTTGCCAGGCTGCCCGACTCCCAGCCCCGGCCCCAGCCCCGGGCCCTGGACGCCATGCAGCTCGGGCTGGCCATCAACGACCGCGGGTACAATATCTACCTGTGCGGCGAGGCCAACCTGGGCCGCACCTACCTGGTGCGCGATTTCCTTGCGCCCCACGCAAAAAAACGGCCCACCCCGTCGGATCTCATCTACGTCACCAATTTCGACGATGTGGACAAGCCTCGGCTCATTGCCCTGCCTCCCGGCGGCGGCAAGCTCCTCAAGCAGGAGCTGGCCCAGGCCTTCACGCGCATCAAGCGGGACGTTCCGGCCAAATTCGAGCACGAGACCTACTTCAACCGGCGCAAGGCCATCACCGATGGCCTGCAGATTGCCCGGGACGAGTTGCTGGAGCAGATGGCCCAGGATGCGTCCTCCCAGGGCTTCAACCTGGACATGGACGACGAGGGCGGCTACACCATCTACCCCCTCATGGAAGGCAAGGTCCTTTCCCAGGACGAATACCAGCGCCTGGACCCCACCACCCGCAAGACCATCAAGCAGCGCAGCGATGCCCTGATGCACGCCATGAACGGCCACATGCGCAAGATGTTCCTGGAAGAACGCGACGTGCGCGAACGGGAACGCACCCTGGATGAAGACACCCTGCGCGAGGTGCTGGCCGAACATCTGCATCCCCTGCGGGATCGCTTCAAAAAAGAGTGGAAGAACAAGGCGCTGCAGGAATTTTTTGAGGGCATCGACCGCGATGTCATTGAGCATCTGGATCTGGTGGCTCCCCGGGAAGGCGGGTCGCAGGAACGGCCGGCCCAGGCTGGCAGCGCCTCCGGCCCCATGGCCTTCGAGGGGCCGCCGCCCTCCCTGGAAGACTTTTTCCTGCGCTACGAAATCAATGTCTTCGTGGACAATGCGGATACCCAGGGCGCGCCGGTGGTCATCGAGGATCATCCCACCCTCTCCAACCTGCTGGGCTGCGTGGAGCGCGAGGCCGAGATGGGCGCGCTGGTGGCGGATTTCTCCCTCATCAAGTCCGGCGCGTTGCACAAGGCCCAGGGCGGCTTTCTGGTGTTGCACGTGGAGGACATCCTCCAACACGCCGGGGCCTGGGAAGGCCTGCTGCGGGCGCTCAGATCCGGCCTGGCCAAGATCGAGGACCCCGCCGAGCAGCAGGAGACCGTCCGCACCAAGACCATCGAACCCGAACCCCTGGCGCTGGATGTAAAGGTTGTGCTCATCGGCGGCGACGAGGCCTACGAGGCCCTGCTGCACCACGACGACCGCTTTCACAAATTCTTCAAGATCAAGGCGCACCTGCAGGAGCACATCCCCCGCGACGCCAAGACCATCAAGCAGTATCTGGGCAGCCTGGGGCGCATCATCCACGAAGCCGGCCTGCTGCCCTTCGACCGGCACGCCCTGGCCCAGCTGGTGGATTACGGCTCCGTGCTGGCCGAGGACCAGAAAAAGCTCTCCCTCAAGCTGCCGCTGCTGCGCGAACGCATGCTGGAGGCCTCGGCCCTGGCCCGCATGGAAGGCGCAGCCATGGTGGACGGCGCCATCCTGGCCCGGGCCATCCAGGCCAAGGAATACCGCTCCAATCTGTACGAAGAAGAGTTCATGGAAGAGTACGACCGTGAACTCATCAAGGTGGCCACCTCAGGCTCGCGCGTGGGCACGGTGAACGGGCTCTCCGTCACCTGGTACGGGGACTACGAAATCGGCCTGCCGCATCAGATCAGCGCCACCGTGGGCGTGGGGCATGGCGGCATCGTGGATCTGGAGCGCGAGGCCGAGCTGGGCGGGCCCATCCACACCAAGGCCATGATGATTCTGAAGAGCTACCTCGTCTCCCTCTTTGCCCAAGATAAGCCCTTGGTGCTCACGGGCAGCCTGTGCTTTGAACAGAGCTACGCCCATGTGGAGGGGGATTCGGCCTCCGGTGCGGAACTGGCGGCGCTGCTCTCGGCCCTGTCTGGTGCGCCGCTCAACCTCTCCCTGGCGTTCACCGGCGCGGTGAGCCAGTCCGGCGGCATCCTGGCCGTGGGCGGCGTCACGCGCAAGGTGGAGGGCTTCTTCAAGGTCTGCAAACGCCGTGGCCTCACAGGCACCCAGGGCGTGCTCCTGCCGGCAGACAACATCGTGCACCTGATGCTGTCCGAGGAGGTGCTGGAGGCCGTGCGCGCCGGGGCCTTCCATGTGTATGCGGTGGCCTCCATTGAGGAAGCCATGGAGTTGCTGACGGGCATTCCGGCCGGCAAGCCGCGCAAGGACGGGGGCTTCACCAAGGACAGCCTGTATGATCGCGTGGACAAACGCCTGGCCGCGCTGGCCAAGACGGCGCGGGAGTACGAAGGGCGGGGCAAGAGCCGCTAGAGCATGTTGATTTAAAAAAGGACGTTGCGAGAGGGGAAACCTTTTGCAAAAGGCTCTCCCCTCTCTCGCTCTCCCCTTCAAAGATTCGAGAGTGACTTTGAATCACCATACAAATCTTTGGAAAGGGGGTTCGGGGGAAGAGTCTTTCTTTAGAAAGGTTTTCCCCCGACAGCTCTTTTCAAATGGTACATTGCCCTAATTCAGCCCGTGCGCGCCGCCCAGGTATTTGATGGAGACGATTTCGTACTGGATGCGGCCCTTGGGCGCTTCCACGGTCACTTCGTCGCCTTCTTCCTTGCCCATGAGGGCCTGGGCCACAGGGGAAAGGATGGAGATGGAGCCCTTGGTGGGTTCCGCTTCGTCCGGGCCGAGGATGGTGTAGGTCTTGCTGTCGCCGGTGTCCACATCCTCGATTTCCACGGTGGCGCCGAAGGTCACCTTCTCGCTGAAAATGGTCTTGAGGTCGATGATGTTGGCCGTGGCCATGCGCCCTTCGATGTAGCGGATACGGGCTTCCATCATGCCCTGGCGTTCGCGGGCGGCGTCGTACCCGGCGTTTTCCCGAAGATCGCCTTCCTCGCGGGCTTCCTTGATGGCCTGGATCACTTCCGGCCGAGCCGCCTTGAGCTGTTCCAGCTCCTGCTCCAGCCGTTTGAAGCCTTCCTTGGAAATGGGGATGCTGCTCATGGATGCGTCCTCGAAATGCCTGCAGGTGGATAAAAAAAATCAACCGCCGGCGAATCGCCGGCAGTCGATGTGAGCCTGACCGATGTGTTTGGGGTGGGTATGTTGGAAGTCACCCTGTATAGCAGAATCTGCCCCAGGTCAAGGCCCCCTGGTGTTGTTATGGGGGCGTCCGGCGTCCGCCGGTCAGGCACAGGGCCAGGGCGACCAGTTGCATTGCGCCCAGGGCGGCCATGGTCCAGGCCCAGGAACTGTGCCGATACAGTACCGCCGGCAGGGCGGAGCCGGCCGCGCCGCCCACATAATAGAAGGAAAGGTAGAGCCCGTTCACCACGCTGCGCTGCTGGCTGCCCAGCTCGTTGAGCCAGCCGGGCAGCACGGAATGCACCTGGAACATGCCGATGCACAGCACCAGCACGGCCACGAAGGTCAAGCCGTAGGTGGTGGCCAGGAACAGCGGCACGCACAGCAGAAGCACCAGTGCCCCCAGGCGCACGGTGCGCGCCTCACCGCCCAGACGCAGCACCGTCCAGGGCGCGGCCAAAGAAATAAGGATGCCGATCAGATATCCAACATAGAGCACGGCCACGCGAAACGGGGAGCTGCCGGCGCCAATCTCTGCTATGCGGAAGGGCAGGAGGTTCAGCAGCGCGGTAAAGATGAAAAATTCCACAAAAATAAAGCAAAAGAACGGCAGGAATCCCGGCTTGCGGAGCACCTCTGCCAGGGCGGAAAGCTCCAGCCGGGCAAAGCTGCCGCCGCGGCTGCGCGGGATGCCCAGGGCCATGAGCCACGCCGCCACCGTCAGCAGGGAAACAGCTCCCAGCCCCCAGCGCCAGCCCCACACAGACGCCACCGTCCCGGCCAGAAACCGTCCGAAAAAGCCGCCGAAGATGGTGGCCGCCACATACACGGCCATGGCCCGGCCGATGGAATGCTCGGACAGCATGCCCGCAGCCTGGCGCTCGCGCATGGTGGCGCCGGCCAGGGTCATCAGGGAGGTGAGTACCGCCGGCGCCAGCAGGCCCTGCACTACCCGCAGGCCCAGGAGCAGGGGGAAGTCCGGCGCCATGCTCAGGGCCAGGGTGGCGGCCATGAGCAGGCCCGAGCCCCACACCAGCAGCCGGTGCGCCGGGAACGCGCGCAGCAGGAGTCCGTAAAACAGGGGCGCCAACCCCAGGGGCAGGAGGGTGGCTGTGGTGACCAGGGAGACGGTAGTCTTCTCCACGTCAAAGGCCTGCTGCAACAGCGGCAACAGCGGCTGTGGACAGTGCATGGCCGAAAACGTGGCGATGGCGATGACGACCGGGGCGGTTTTGTCAAAGCCAAAGGATCGCAGGAGCCTGGCGCGCGCAGGCTCATTCGCAATGCTTATGGTGGTGCTCAAGGCGCATCCTCCTGCAATGGCGGCAGTTGCAATCGCAACGCACAGTACTGGCTGCGATGCTGCCGCGCCTTTTCCCGGCCCCGCTCGTCAAATGATGTCCCGCTGCTTGTCGCAGCGCGGTTCTTGCGCTATGGTCATGGCATTCCAATCACTCCGACCATCCCGCGAATTCGCGAAATCGGGAGGCAGCCATGGCGTTTTCAGAGTCCCTGCCCTTCAAGGGCGAAACGGTTGAGTACGATCCTGACCGCAACGTCGCCCTGGTGCATTGCGAACGCTGCAGCCACCCCAACGAGGTGGAATGCTTCAAGGCCCGTGACGGCAGCGTGGAAGTGCCGGGATTTTCCTGCGAAAATTGCGGACACTGGAACGCGCCGGAATAGCGATAGCCGAATCGCCGGACTGGTGCGGATTCGTAACATCTGTTTTGGTACGAGGACAAGCGACCGGGACTTTATTCCATAGCCTGCGGCAAACAGGCAGGTCTTTTGCGATGGATTCGGCGCGGTCACCGTCCTTGGAATGTGGGCAGGGGAAAAAACCGTGCTGACGATACGGTTTTTTCCCCGTAATTTATTTCGGAAGCAGATCCAAGCTGTTGGAGGCATGGAGATTGTGTCGGCGGCATGGCGTCAACGAAATGTCGCAAAACTGTCACGCGCAAGGCGCGGAAGAGGGGCATTGTCCCTACGTGAAAAGATGCGTTGCCGCCTCCGGCACGCTCCACGCAAGGAAGGCCCCCCATGCAACTGTTCCGCGCCGTGTCGCTTCACGCCGTGTCGTTCAAGGTCAAACTGCTCGGCGGTATTCTCACCACTGTGGCTGTGGTCATCCTGGCCATGACCGCCATCAACCAGTCGCTGGTGGGGGACTCCCTGGCCGTGCTGGGGCGTGCCTCGCTGCATTCCTTTGGCAAGTCCGTGGAAGCGATGATGGAGATGCAGCAGCGCCTGCTGCAGGAAAAAGCCCACACCGATACCGGCGTGGTGCTGCGGGAAGTGAATTCCAAGGGCTTCCCTTCCTTGAACAAAATGAACACGGCCCGCGTTGCCGTGCAGCATGAGGACGGCACCAAGACCACGGTGGAATTGCCCACCATCGACCTTGGCCCCGTGACCCTCACCGGCAACCACGAGTTTTTCGGCCCCATCCGCGAGGCGGTGGGTGGGCATGTTAGTCTGTATCAATTTGTTGATGGAGGCATGGTGCTCGTGGCCAGCACCATTCCCGGCGCTGCCCCGGGGCGCGATGCCCTCATCCCCAAGGACTCCCCCCTGGCCCAGGCCCTGGCCAAGGGCGAGGAATACTACCAGGTGGCCAGCATTGCCGGGCAGCTTCTCTTCAACGGCTATGCGCCGCTCATGGATTTTTACGGCGTGCCCCTGGGCGTGGTGGTGGCCAGCCGGCCCATCATCACCCCGGATTTCGAAAAGTCCATCCAGGCCCTGAACGTGGGCGGCAAGGGCGAAAGTTTTCTGTTTGATGCTGATGGGCTGCTCGTGAGCCATCCCACCAGGGCCGGGGATACCCTGGCCGCCGCGTCGTACTGGTCCGGCTTCAAGTCCACGAAGGATGGCTTTGTGGAATACAAGGACGCCGGGGAGCCGCGGGTGGCCTTTTTGCGCTACTATGCCCCCTGGCAACTGACATACGGCTTCAGCCTTTCGGAGTCGGAGATGTCCCACGGGGTGGACGTCACCCTGCGCAACGCCGGGCTGCTCATCGCCGCCGGGGCCATCCTGCTCACCGGGCTGGTGGTCTGGGTGCTGGTGAATTCCGTGGTCAAGCCCCTCAAGCGCATCGAGGCGTATGCCGCCCAGGTGGCCGAGGGCGATCTGACTGCCCGTCTGGAAGGCAAATACCCCGGCGAGCTGGGCCACGTGCAGCGCTCCATTGAACAGATGGTAGCCCGCCTGAAGGACCGCCTGGGCTTTTCGCAGGGCGTGCTTTCGGGCATTGCCGCGGCCTTGCCGTGTATGACCCTGGACCCCGTCGGGAACATCACCTTTGCCAACAAGCTGTTGCTGGACATTCTGGAAAAGCGGGGAACGCCGGAAGACTACATCGGCCGCCATGCCGGCGACTTCTTTTACGGCGAACCCGGCCGGCGCATCCGCACCGTCCAGGCCATGGAGGAAGACCGCACCCTGCAGGGCGAAATGGAGGTGCGGGCTCCCAGCGGCGAGCTCAAGGTGATGCAGGTGAACGCCAACCCCATCAAGGATCTGGACGGCGTGCTCATCGGGGCCTTCACCATCTATCACGATCTGACCACCATCCGCCGCCAGGAGCGTGAAATTCGCTCCCAGAACGATACCATCCTCACCGCCGCCGAGCGGGCCAACACCATTGCCGACGCCATCGCCTCCGCCGCGGTGCAGCTTTCCCAACAGGTGGGGGCCACCTCCCAGGGGGCGTCGCACCAGCGCGAGCGCATCGCCGATACTGCGGATCAGCTGGACAAGATGGCCAACATGAGCAACCAGGTGGCCCAGAACGCCGCCGGTGCGGCCGACGAGGCCAGCCAGGCCCAGAGCCAGGCCCAGGAGGGCCGCCGCACCGTGAGCGAGGCCGTGGCGGCCATGACACGCATCCGCGAACAGATGCAGGGGTTGGACCAGTCCATGGCCACCCTGGGGGCCAAGGCCCAGGACATCGGGCGCATTATCACCGTGATCCAGGACATCGCAGACCAGACCAACCTGCTGGCGCTCAACGCCGCCATTGAGGCCGCCCGGGCCGGGGATGCCGGCCGCGGCTTCGCCGTGGTGGCCGACGAGGTGCGCAAGCTGGCCGAAAAGACCATGACCGCCACGCGGGAAGTGGGGCAGACCGTGCGCGCCATCCAGGACAGCGCCCGCAGCACCGGCAGCGCCACGCATCAGGTGCTGGTGGCCGTGGAAGACGGCGCCACCCTGGCCGCCAGCTCCGGACAGACGCTGGAGCGCATCGTGGCTGTGGTGTCCCAGACCGCAGGCAAGGTGCTGGACATTGCCCAGGCCGGGCAGGAGCAGGCCTCCGTCTCGGTGGCGGTGTCCATGGCCATGGAGGACGTGAGCGGCATTTCTGCAGAAACCGCCCAGGGCATGCGGGCGGCGGATCAGGCCGTGACGCAGCTGAGCGACCAGGCCGCGGCCCTCAAGATCATCATGGCCTCGCTGCAGCAGAGCAAAAGCGCCTGCGTGACGCTGCTGCAGAACTGACGCGGCCGCTAGAGCAAATTATCTTTGAAAGGGTTTCCCCCGACCCCCATTTCCAAAGACTTGTATTGTGATTCAAGGTCACTATCAAAGTTTTGGAAGNGGTTTCCCCTCTCGCAACGTCCTTTTTCAAAATTAAAATGTCCTACTCCGGCACTTCCTCTCCGCGACAGACAAAGGAGATGCCCTGCCCGCCGGTGGTGGAGATCATCACCGTTTCCACCAGGGGCGGGGCCACGGGAGCATCCGCCTTCCAGCGCACCAGAAAGCCCGCGCCTGCGCCGCCGCGTTTGTCGGATTCGTCGATGATCATTTCCAGCGCCGCCAGCGGACCGAGCACCTTCTTGTTCACGTCGAAGACTTCCAAATGCTTGCCGTCGCCGTCGAAGTACTGGATGGATTCGATGCTCACGGGGCGGGCAGGATCCACATTGCGCACGGCAAGGATGACCGTGAGCAGGAACGGCTTGTTGCGGGAGCCCTGGTAGATGTGGGAATAGGCCGGCACGTGGATCAGCGCGCCGGTTTTGCGCACCGGCTCGGCCGTTGCCGGCCGGATGCAGGCAAGGGCCAGCACCGCCGCCAGGCAGAGGACCGGGAGCATGCGGCAGGCAGGCAGGCGCACGGGTCGATGAGAGTACGGGAGGCAAGGGGCAGAGGGCATGGCGGCTCCTGAAATGTCCGGTCGAGGGTGGCGGGTTACGCGCGCGGGGCGTCCTGCACCGTCAGGATGCCTTCGCAAACCCGGCCCAGCTCCTGGCGCACGTCGTCGAGCTGGGGCTTGATGCGCAAGGTGCGCGCCTGCAATGCCTCTTGCAGGGTCTTGGCCTTGGTGTGCAGGATGCAGGCGGACACATTGGCCGCCGCGCCGGCCAGGGTGTGTGCCAGCATGGCAGCGCGGTCGAAGTCCCGGGTGGCGGCGGCGAGCAGTATTTCCGAGTCGTAGTCGTCGAACTCCTCGTGAAAAGCCAGCAGAAAGCGCCGGAACATGGCAGCATCGCCGTCGAACCGGATCAGGCCGTCGGCCAGATCCAGGCCGGGCAACTCCTCCGGCAGCCCTGCGGGCCGGGGCGCGGCGGCCTGGGGGCCCTGGAATTCCTGGGATTGGGCGGCCGGCCGGGCCTGCTTGCGCAGCAGCCAGGTGCGGATGGTGTCCAGCAGCCCCTGGCGATGGAAGGGTTTGCCGAGATAGGCATCCATGCCGGCGTCCAGGCAGGCGCGCACATGCTCGGTGCTGGCATTGGCGGTGATGGCCACAATGGCCACATCCTGGCGATCCGGCAGGCTGCGGATGGCGCGTGTGGCGGCAACGCCGTCCAGGGTGGGCATCTGCACGTCCATGAAAATGATGTCATAGGGACGCCGGCGCACAGCCTCCACGGCATCGCGGCCATTGTTGGCCGTGTCCAGTGCGCCAAGGACCGTCTCGAACGGTTCCAGCATCTCTCGGGCCAGGACCCGATTGAGGGGGTTGTCGTCCACCACCAGCAGGCTGGCGCCGCGCATGAGGGCGTGCAGATCCGGATCGGTTCGGGCCGGAGCTGCCGCCGGAGCCGGCGTGTCCAGCCCGAGCAGGGCGGTGAGCGTGGCGGCAAGCTGCTCCCTGGACGTGGGCTTTTCCAGCAGGTGATGCATGCCGGCCTGCGCCGCCTTGCGTCGCTCCCGGGTATTGAAGCAGGCAGCGGTGAGCACCGCGGGCACCGGCTGCGCGCGGCCCTTGCGCATGGATTTGAAGACGTCGATGCCGTCCTGGCCGGGCAACTGGATATCCAGAAACAGCACGCTGAAATCCAGCGTGCCCCGCAGCAGGGCGGCGGCCTCGTTGCCGTCGGCCACGTGCACGCAGGCAATCCCCAGGGACGACAACTGCGCGCACAGGTGCTCACGGCTCACGCGGTTGGAGTCTGCCACCAGGGCGCGCATGCCGGCAGGCCACAGGGGGCGGGGCGGCACGGGCGTAAGATCGAAGGGGTGCATGGGGTCCGTCGCGTCCATGACGATGCTTCCTGCGCGCGCGGCGTGGCTGGAGGGGGAACAGTTCCCGGCATCATGAATGCTCTTGCGGGTTTTGACAAGCCCTGGTGCGGGAAGCGCCACGTCACACGCCTGTCATACTGGGGCCCTATGATGCACCGCCTGCACAGGCCCGGCTGACGGCAGGCACACGGCCCTGATGCAGCGGGCTGCCAAGGAGACCACACGCATGCAGCAGACAGGCACTCGCCAGCGGGTCCTCATCGTCGATGATGTGGCCATGAACCGCGCCATCCTCGGGGAAAGCCTCCAGCGCGATTACGACACCCTCTATGCCGAGGACGGCGAAACCGCCCTGGAGCTGGCAGCGGCCGATCCGGCGCCCGACCTCATCCTGCTGGACATCATTCTGCCGGGCATGAACGGTCACGAAGTGCTGCGCCGCCTCAAGGCCCATCCTCGCACCAGGAACATTCCCGTGGTCTTCATCACGGTCAAGGGCGAGGAGGAGCACGAGCAGCGCGGTCTGGAACTTGGCGCCGTGGATTACATCTCTAAACCGTTCAGCCTGCCCATTGTCCGGGCCCGGGTGCGCACCCATCTGGAGCTCAAGCGTCACCGCGACATGCTGGAGGACCTCTCCACCCAGGACGGGCTCACCGGCATCCCCAACCGCCGCCGCTTCGACGAGGTCTTCACCCGCGAATTCCGACGCGCCCAGCGCGAGGAAACACCCCTGGGGCTGGTGTTGGCGGATATCGATTTCTTCAAGGCCTTCAACGACCACTACGGCCACCTGGCCGGGGACGACTGCCTGCGCAATGTGGCGGGAATCCTCTCCCACTCCCTGCGCCGGCCCATGGACGTTTTGGCCCGCTACGGGGGCGAGGAGTTCGCCATCATCCTGCCCAACACGGACTTGCCGGGGGCGGTCATTGTGGCGGAATGTCTGCGCAAGGCGGTGGAGACGCTGGGTATCCCCCATGCCTGCTCCCCCCATGGCAGGGTGACAGCCAGCTTCGGCGTGGCCGCAATACACCCGTGCGCCGGCGCGCCGCTGGCGCCGGACTGCCCGGAGCCCGAGACGCTGTTTTCCCTGGCAGATCAAAGACTCTATCAGGCCAAAGCCGCCGGCCGTAACGCAGTGGCGGCCGAAACGCCAGAGGGCCGGTGATTGGCTGATGGTGGCCAATACAGGCGTCGAGATCGAAGGCATGTGATATTCCAGGAAAAATCGATATCGTCTCTTGCTCTTCAGCCCGGAGTAGGATAGGTTGGCGTCTCGGGTATTACCCCGGTCCATTGAAACCAGGAGACGCCATGGCCCTTGCCCATCGGCATCGCCGCCTTGTTGAAGGGATGCTGCTCGGGGCGTGTGCGCCCGTGGGGTGGTCGGTCTTGTGCTCGGTGCACAATCTCTGGCCCATGGCGACACGCGAGTACGCCATCTGGCTCTTCAGTTACATGGCCCTGGGCACAGTGGCGGCCTTTGGTGTCTTCAGCTACCTGATAGGCTGCAACGAAGAACGCTTTGCCCTGCAGTCCATCCGCGATCCCCTGACCAAACTGTACAACCGCCGGCTGTTCCAGGAGCGTTTCGAGCAGGAATTTTCCCTGGCCATGCGACAGGAAACGCCCCTGACCCTGGTGTTGGCGGATCTGGATCACTTCAAGCAAGTCAATGACATCTACGGGCACCCGGCTGGGGACGCCGTGCTGCGACAGGTGGCGATCCGCATGCAGCGGCTGGTGCGCCAGGGCGAGGTGGCGGCGCGCATCGGCGGGGAGGAGTTTGCCATCCTGCTGCCGGGGTCGGATTCGGAACAGGGGCGGGTGCTGGCCGAACGGTTGCGCGCGGCCATCCGCAGCCAGCCCATGTCCTTGCCCGGCGGGGCCATGCTGCCGTGCAAGGTCACCCTGGGGGTGGCTGGGCTGGATGTGGTGGCAGCCACTTCGCCCGAGGCCCTGCTCAGTGCGGCGGATGCCGCGTTGTACACGGGCAAGTGTCAGGGGCGCGACCGCGTGGTGGTGCAGACGAGCGGATGGCGCAGCGCCGGCACCGCGTGCGACCTGAGCGCCACCTGGGAGTAGCTGCCGGGCATGACTGCATCGTCCCGAAAAAAATCCTCCCGCGTCAAGGCCCAGCGCCGCGCCTCGTCATGCCCGGATGCCGCCGGCCCGGCGCGGGGACGCGAGATTGCCTTGCGGGAGACGCCGGCTCCCTATGCGCACTTCCGCTGCGCCGAATCTGCCGAGCCCCATGGAGACGATGCCGGGGCCGTGGACCAGATGGAAAACGCCCTCTGGCTGCCCATGGCCATCGCCGGCGCGCTCATGCCCGACGCCCACACCGGCTACGGCCTGCCCATTGGCGGCGTGCTGGCCGTGGACAATGCCGTCATCCCCTATGCCGTGGGCATGGACATCGCTTGTCGCATGCGGCTTTCGGTGCTGGATTTTCCCCTTGCGCGCATGCGGGAAAAGCGCGAGTCTCTCCTTGCCGCCCTGGAGACTCAGACGCGATTCGGCGTGGGGGGCAGCTTCCGGCCGCCCCTGGAACACCCGGTGCTTGCCGAGGACTGGGGCTTCTGCCGTCTGCTCAAGGAGCAGCGGCACAAGGCCGCGGAACAGCTGGGCACCAGCGGGTCAGGCAATCATTTTGTGGAGTTCGGCGAACTGCACGTGCTGGATACCTGGGGCGATCTGCCGGCCGGCCGGTACTCGGCGCTGCTCTCCCACAGCGGCAGCCGCGGCGTGGGCGGTGCGGTGGCGCAACACTATTCCCGGCTGGCCAGGACGTTGCTGCCAGGGCTGCCCAACCGGCTGCGGCATCTGGCCTGGTTCGAGCTGGGCAGCGCCGAGGGCCGCGAATACTGGGCAGCCATGGAGCTGATGGGCCGCTACAGCGAGGCCAATCACCAGCTCATCCACCGTCGCATCGTCGGCGCGCTGGGGCTGGAGGTGCTGGCCACGGTGGAGAACCACCACAACTTCGCCTGGGTGGAAACGGTGGCCGGTCGGCCGGCCGTGGTGCATCGCAAGGGGGCCACGCCGGCGCACCTGGGCCGGTTGGGGGTGATTCCGGGATCCATGACGGCGCCGGGATTTGTGGTCCGCGGCAAGGGCAATCCGGCGTCGCTGTGCTCGGCGGCCCACGGCGCCGGCCGGCGCATGAGCCGCACCGAGGCCCGGAAGCGGGCAAACTGGCACCAGATGACGCGCGAGCTGGAGGCCCACGGCGTCACCCTGATGGGTGGCGGCCTGGATGAAGCGCCCTGCGCCTATAAGGATATTCATGCCGTCATGGCAGCCCAGGCCGAACTGGTGGACGTGGTGGGCCGATTTTCTCCAATGCTTGTGAAAATGGACACATTCTAGTCTGTGTAGTTGCGCCACAGGCTTTTTCCGTAGTAAGCAATGTTTTTCCCCTGCCTTTGGCAGGGGGTTACGCATCATGACGCTGTCACCTTGGGGGACTTGATGGGTATTCGCGCAAAAATCGGACTGCCGCTCGCAGCCTTGACCTTTGTGCTCGGATTCGCCTGCTATTGGTTCATTGACCAGCAGTTGCAGGATCTCAATCAGAAAAACCTCATGCAGTCCATGCAGGCCAAGGCCCTGGAGGTGGAGTCGGCCATTGCCGCCAGCGCACAGATGGCCCTGGAAATGGCCGCCACGACCAGCGCCCTGCCCGAGGTGGCCGAGGCCTACGCCCTGGCTGCCAGCGGCGACATGGCCGACGAAAAAAGCCCCCAGGCCCAGCAGGCCCGCGAGCACTTGCGCCGCGTGCTCAAGCCCGTGCTGGACGGCTACCAGGCCGCCACCGGTCAGAAGCTCCAGTTGCACTATCATCTGCCCAATGGCCGCAGTCTGGTTCGGCTGTGGCGCGACAAACAGGTCAAGCGCAACGACCAGTGGGTGGACGTTTCCGACGACCTCACCTCCTTCCGGCCCACGGTGCTGGAGGTGAACCGCCAGGGCCGCCCGGTCAAGGGCATCGAGTTGGGCCGGGGCGGTTTCGCCATCCGCGGGGTTACCCCGGTGGTGGATGCCTCCGGCAACCGTCTGGGGAGCGTGGAAGTGCTGGCGGATTTCGGCCAGGTGTTCAAAAAGTCCGTCTCCAGCGCCTCGGAAGCCGTGTTGCTGTACATGAATGCAGACAAGCTCGGCGTGGCTGCGACGCTCAACGATGCGGGCAAGTACCCCGTCCTGGACGGCAGGTTCGTGCGGGTGGCGGCGGAAGGCGATCTCATCAAGGATTTCACTCCCGCCATGACACAGTTGGAAGATGGCAAGCGCAGTGTGGCCGTGGCCGTGCAGCAGCATATGGCTGTGGCCGCCTTTCCGGTCAATGACTACACGGGAACGCAGATCGGCGTGATGGTGTATCTGCGCGATGTCGCCGAGCAGGATGCCATCATCGCCGAGACGGGCCGCATCCTGCTGGCCGTGCTGGCGGCCCTGCTGGTCATCCCGGTGGTGTACGTATTCTTCATCGTGGGCCGTTGCGTGGTCCGGCCGGTGACGCTCATCCGTCAGAAAATCCAGGATATCGCCGAGAACAAGGCCGACCTCAAGTCCCGTGTGGACAACACCCAGAACGACGAAGTCGGCCTCCTGGCCACATGGTTCAACCGGCTCATGACCAAGATCGAGGAAACCCTGTGCGACGTGGAGGGCTACAAGAACCTCATCAACGCCGTGCCTGATCCCATCTTCGCCGTGGACGACAACTACACCATCCTCATGGCCAACGACGCCACCACCAAGTTGCTGGGGTGCTCCCAAGAGGAGCTCAAGAAGTCCACCTGCGCCAGCAAGTTCAAGACCAAGGTCTGCGGCACGCCGGATTGCCCCATCGCCCACGCCAAGCGCACGCAGGGCTTCTGGCAGGCAGACATTCTGGACATCGGCACCAGTGCCAAGCCCCACTACATCCAGCCTACGGGCGACCTGCTCAAGGACTGCTACGGCAAGGTGGTGGGCTATGTGGAAGTGGCCCGCAACGTCACCCGGCTGGTGGAAAAGGAAAACGAACTCTCCGACAAGATGCGTCACCTGGCAGAGATGAACACGGAACTGGTGCGGGCCTCCGAGCAGATCGTGGACGCCACCGACGAGATGCTGCAGCGCTTTGGCCAGATGACGTCCAACTCGGACCGTCAGTCCCATCGCGTGCAGGAAACCGCCACCGCCATGGAAGAGATGAACGCCACGGTGCTGGAAGTGGCCCAGAATGCCTCCCACGCCGCGGAGCAGGCCGGCGACGCCAAGACCAAGGCCGAGGATGGCGAGGCCGTGGTGGAACAGTCCGTCCAGGCCATCGCCGCCGTGCGCACCCAGGCCCAGGCCCTCAAGCAGAACATGGGCGAGCTGGGCCAGCGGGCGGAGAACATCGGGCAGATCATGAACGTCATCTCGGACATTGCCGATCAGACCAACCTNGAGGTGCGCAAGCTGGCGGAAAAGACCATGCACGCCACCAAGGAAGTGGGCGAGGCCATCCGGGCCATCCAGGACGGGGCGCGCAAGAATGCCGCCGTGGTGGACACGGCCTCCCAGGCCGTGGATTCCGCCACCACCCTGGCCAGCCAGTCCGGCGAGGCCCTCAAGGCCATCGTGCGGCGGGTGGTGGAAACCACGGCCCAGGTGCAGGCCATCGCCGCTGCGGCCGAGGAACAATCCGCCGCCAGCGAGGAGATCACCCGGGCCATTGCCGAAGTCAACGACATCAACAGCGCCACCGTGGCCGATCTGCAGGCCTCGGATGCCATGCTGGTGCGGCTCGCCAGCCTGGCCGGCAAGTTGCGAAGCCTGGCCAGCTCGTAGTAGACAGCAGCAACACGAGCGGCATGGCAGGGGGAGGGCGCTTCCCCTGCCATGCTTTTTTGAAGGAGACGCCATGCAACGAGCCGCGGTGCAGGCCCGCCGGGTCCGGGCGGGGATGATGGAAGGCGCGCAGGCCATCCTGCCGGTGCTGCTGGGCGTGGTGCCCTTTGGCGTCACCTTTGCGGTGCTGGCCATGGCTGCCGGGGTGGACACCTGGGGCATCATGGCCATGAGCGCGCTGGCCTTCGCCGGGGCGTCCCAGCTGGTGGTGGTGGATCTGCTCAGCCAGGGCGCGCCCATGCTGCTGGCCCTTGTGGCCGGGCTCACGGTGAATCTGCGGCTGCTCATGTATTCGGCCTCCATGGCGCCGCATTTCGCCACCACGTCCATGTGGTGGCGGGCCGTCGTGGCGTTTCTGATGACCGATCAATCTTACGCCATCTGCACCATCCGCTACTCGCGCGATTCCCGGCTGCACCGTCTGGGATTCGCCATCGGGGCGTCCTTTGTCCTGTATTTGTCCTGGCTGCTGGGCAATGCCCTGGGGCTGGCTCTGGGGGCGCTCATCCCCAGGCATCTGTCCATGGATTTTGCCATCCCCGTCACCTTCATGGCTCTCATCGCGCCGACCCTCAAGGACCGGCCGGCCCGGTACGCCGCCCTGGCCGCGGGGGTGGTCTCCCTGCTGGCCAACGACCTGCCCAAGGGCTTTGGGCTGATGGTGGGCGCGGGCTGTGGCATCGTCGTGGGCATGTGGTCGGAACACGTGCTGGCCAAACGAACCGTTTCACCTCGTTGAGTTGTCCATGAACCCCACGGACTTTTGGATCGCATGCATCCTGCTGGCCATCGGCGCATTTTCGCAGCGGTTTCTCTTCTTCTATCTGGAAGGACGCTGGACTATGCCCGAGGGGCTGCGCCGGAGCCTGCGCTTCATCCCGCCGGCGGCCCTGACGGCCCTGGTGACGCCGATGTTCCTGCTGCACGGCGAAAATTTCTGGGGCATCTCCTCCTGGACACGGCTGGTGGCCGGGGCCCTGGCTGTGCTGGCGGCCTGGCGCACGCGACACATCCTGGTGGTCATCCTGGTGGGGCTGGGCAGCCTGTGGCTGCTGGAGTGGCTGGTGCGCTAGAGCATTTTACTTTTGAAAAAGGACATTGCGAGAGGGGAAACCTTTTGNTTGAAGGGCGGAAGAACATTTCTTCAGAAAGGTTTTCCACCGAGAACTTCTTTCAAAAATAAAACGCTCTAAATGTTCACGGCATGCAGCAGGATGCACGCCGGCGCAGCGCATTCCCGGGGTCAGGGCTGGAAACCCCTTGCCCATTGCCGGACCTCGTGCCATTTTTCCTTTCCATGAACACCACAGGCGCCACCAGCAGCACCATGCCCCGACCCGGCCGGCGGGATCGCCGCCATCGGGAGGATCCGCGTCTGGCGCCGTCCCTGGCCGTGGCGGTCCGGGTGGGCGACACCCCGGCACAGTTGTTCGGTGCGCTCTGGCCCCAGGACCTGCTGGAGCTGCAGCCCAACCCCCATGCCGCGGGAGGGCTGGAACTGCCCCGTCTGAAAGCCGGCGCCACACTGGAATGTCTGGTGCGCGGCGCTGCCGGCCCCCTGGCCAGCGTTTGGCGACGCATCCGGGCCACGGCCGTGCCCCATGGGGCGCACGAGGTCAGCCAGTTCGTCCGTCTGGTGGATCCTGACGTGCTGGACGATCCCCTGTGCCCGGAGCTGGCCGCCTTGCGCAGGGATCTTGATGCCCTGCTGCGCGCGCCTTTCCTGGCCATCCTGGACGCCGAGGAGCTGCCCACGGTGCTGGCCATGCTCCGGCAGCGGCATTTCGCCATCGGCGCGCGGCTGATGACCCAGGCCGAGGCCGGCAACTCCCTGTTCATCATCCAGCACGGCGTGTGCAAGGTGCTGGTGGAGAAGGACGGCCGCCAGTACGAGGAAGCCCGCCTGGGGCCCGGCGAGGTGGTGGGGGAGATGGCCGCCCTCACCGGCGACCGCCGCAGCGCCACCGTGGTTGCCGAAGATGAAGTGCTGGCCTGGGAGCTGCAAGCCCGGGACTTCGAGGCCATGGCCGCCGCCACGCCGGAGTTGCGGCAATTCCTGACGGAGCTGCTCACCCACCGCCTGGAAAGCGCCCTGCATCCGGCAGATCGCGTGGTGGGCCGCTACCGCATCCAGAGCAAGCTGGGCCAGGGCGGCTATGCCCTGGTGTACGCCGGCGTGCACGACATCCTGGGCCTGCCCGTGGCCATCAAGATGCTCAAGCATACCCTGGCCATGGAACCGGAATTCGCCGCCACCTTCCGGCGCGAGGCCCAGGTGATCGCGCGGCTGAACCATCCCAATGTGGTGCGGATTTTCGACATTGAAGAACACTGCCGCACCATCTTCATCATCATGGAGCGCCTGGAGGGCCGTTCCCTCAAGGAAGAGCTGCGCCGCCAGGGGCGACTGCGGCCGGCCCAGGCGGCAGACATCGCCCGGCAGATCTGCCAGGGGCTGGAGTATGCCCACGGCCACGGCATCATCCACCGCGACATCAAGCCCGCGAACATTTTCCTGCCCCTGTGCGGGCCGTTGAAGGTGCTGGATTTCGGCCTGGCCTGCGTCTCCGGCCTGGATGACCGCTGCTTCGAGGGCACGGCGGCGTACATGGCGCCGGAACAGATCCTCGGCAACGTGCTGGACGCCCGCACAGACCTGTACGCCCTGGGCTGCACGGTCCATGAACTGGTGACGGGCCGGCTGCCCTTCGAGGCCGAGGATGTCCTGCAGTTGGAGGAAATGCACCTCACCGCCCCGTTTCCGGACCCGGCTGCCAGTGTGCCGGACCTGCCGCCGGTGCTGGCCGCATTCATCCGCACCTGCACGCAGAAGGACCCGGCCGCCCGCTACGCCTCGGCCGCCCAGGCCTGCGAGGCCCTGCGCCCCCTGCTGGACCCGGCCGCCGCCGTGCGCCCGCCCTCGCGCCGCCTGCTCACCCTGCACTGCGTGCACACGGAGTCCCAGCGGCAGGCCCTGGAGGCGCTGGTCCAGGAGTTCACCCAGCGCGCCCAGAGCCTGGGCGTGACCCTGCGGGCCTCGGAATTCGGCGAACTGTAGGGTGTGTTCTTTTTAGGGCATGTTATTTTTGAAAAAGGACGTTGCGAGAGGGGAACCCTTTCTTCAGAAAGGGTTCCCCCCGAGAACGCCTTTTAAAGATACCGTGCCCTAAAAGACCCCGCCCTCCCGCGGCCTTATTTCTTCACCGCCAGGCACTCGATCTCCACCAGCGCGCCCATGGGCAGGCCGGCCACCTGGATGGTGGTACGCACGGGTTTGTGTTCGCCAAAAAACGCGGCGTACAGGGTGTTCAGGGTCTGAAAATCCTTCAAATCCGCCAGAAACACCCGGGACTGCACCACGTCCGCCGGGCTGCAGCCTGCGGATTCCAGCACGGCGGCGATGTTGGCCAGCACCTGCCGGGTCTGGGATTCAATATCCGTCCCGGCGAGCTCCGTGGTCCCGGGAATCAGCGGAATCTGGCCGGACATGAACACGAAGCCGCCGGCGATGACGGCCTGGGAGTACGGGCCGATGGCCTTGGGGGCCTTGTCCGTGTGCAGGAATTGCATGGGCGCTCCTTGCTATGATGATTGCGGGTTGGGGGCGTGTTGGGATGATCCGGAAGCGGGCTCAGAGATGGTCCGCAATGTCCGCGAATGCATTGATCCGAAACAACGGGTTGTATTGCACCAGACGATCCATGGGGCCGTAGCCGTAGGTTGCGAGGCAGGCGGCCGCGCCCAGGGCCTTGGCAAAGGCCATGTCCGGTTCGCCGTCACCCACCACCAGCACATCTTCCACAGCCACGCCGGGAAAGTGCGGGGCCACGCGCCGACGCCAGGTGTCCGGATCCGGCTTTTTGGGTTCGCCGGGCAGCTCGCCGATGACCAGTTCAAAGTACTGCAGCAGGTTGTGGTCGGCCAGGCCGGAGCGCAACAACGGCTCGCCCTTGTTGCTGGTCACGGCCAGACGCTTGCCCGCGGCCAGCAGGGCTTCCAGCGTCTCCACCACCCCGGGATACGGCCGGGCCAGGGCCGCGCCTTCGGTGCGGTAGATGTCCCGGTAGGCGGTCACCCAGGGGCCGGTGTGGTCCTCGGGGATGTCCGGAAACAGGAACGTGACGCATCGGGCCAGGGAGCCCATGCCCATGGCCAGCCCGGTGTGTTCGTCCGGCGGCGGCGTGCGGCCCAGCCGCTCGGCCGCGCCGCGCATGCTGTGCAGGAAGGCCGGCATGGTGTCCATGATGGTGCCGTCAAAATCCACACAAAAAAGCGTATAGGTGCGCATGCACGGGTGTGTACGCCCTGACGGCCCGCTTGTCATCCCGGGAATGCGCGCTGTGCGACGCGGGGAACCCTTGAATGCAGGGCGCGGGTTGTGCTATGCAACAGGCACTCTCGACCCCCAACCCCCAGGAATGCCATGAGCCCTTTTTTCTCCAAGAAGAACGACACCCCGGCAGAAGACGCCTGGTTCCTGCCCGAGGACGCCCGCAAGGCCCTGTTGGAAACCTTCAAGGCGCTCAGGGACGATGTGCCCCTGGAAGTGTTCACCCGCGAGGGCGAGAACGATCCCTACAACGACTTCCTGCGCAAGTTCGTGCGTGATCTCGGCCGGCTGGACGCTAAGATCAAACCCGTCTACCATACCCTGGATTCGGACCGCGCCCGGGAGCTGCAGGTCACCTTTTCCCCCACCTTGTGCGTGGTGCCGGGCAAGTACTCCCTGCGCTACCTCGGCGCGCCCCTGGGCGAGGAAGGCCGCAGCTTCATCCAGGCCATCCTGCTGGCGTCTTCGGGGGAGAGCCATCTTTCGGCCACGTCCCGGCAGATTCTCAAACAACTGGACGAGCCCCGCCAGGTGCGGGTGTTCGTCAATCCTGGCTGCCCGTACTGTCCGGGCCAGGTGTTCAACGCCTTCAAGGCCGCGGTGGAGCGGCCGGATCTGGTGCGCGCCGAATGCGTGGACAGCGCCCAGCACACCGCCCTGGCCGACGAATATCACATCAGTTCGGTGCCGCACACGATCATCAACGACGAATTGCATCTGTTGGGCCTGGAGCAGGAGGAACAATTCCTCGTGGAGCTGGTCAGCCTGCAGAGCGCCCAGCAGATCCTGGGCGATGACGAGCATGAGCATGAGCATGACCACGACCATGCGCATCATCACCATCCCCCGGTGGAGCAGGTGGATGTGGTCATCATCGGTTCCGGGCCGGCAGGGCTCACGGCTGGCATCTACTGCGTGCGCAGCGGCCTGAAGACGGTGATCCTGGAAAAGCTGGTGGTGGGCGGGGCTGTGGCCATTACGCCGGTGGTGGAGAACTACCCCGGCTTTGCCAACATTCCCGGCAAGAAGCTCATGGACATCATGGCCGAGCACGCCCGCGGCTATTGCGACATCCGCGAAGGCGAGGAAGTGGAGGAGATCAAGCTCGGCAAGCAGGTGGAAATCCATACCAATCGCGGAATATATGCAACCCGGGCTGTGCTCCTGTGCACCGGGGCGTCATGGAAGAAGATCGGCGCCGTGGGCGAGGACACGTATTCCGGCTTCGGTGTCAGCTACTGTTCCTCCTGCGACGGCTATCTGTACCGCGACCGCACCGTGGCTGTGGTGGGCGGGGGCAACTCGGCCCTCACCGACGCGCTGCACCTGAAAAATCTTGGCGCAGACGTGACCATCATCCACCGGCGGGAGACCTTCCGCGCCCAGCAGCACCTGCAGGACAGCGTGGCCAAGGCCGGCATTCCCGTGCTCTGGAACAAGGAGGTGCTGGAAATCCTCGGCAAGGACAATCGCGTGACCGGGGCGCGCCTGCGCGACACCGTCACGGCGGAGGAAACTTCCCTGACCCTGGACGGCGTGTTCGCGGCCGTGGGCGTCTCCCCCAACACGGCCCTGGCCCAGGATCTGGGCGTGCAGCTGGACGAGCACGGCTTCATCCAGGTGGATCGCAGCATGCGCACCAACATCCCGCGCGTGTACGCCGCCGGCGACGTTACCGGGGGGGTGCAGCAGATCGTCACCGCCATCGGGGAAGGGTCCGTGGCCGCCCTGAGCGCCTTTGAGGATCTGGCCCATCCCTACTGGGTACAGCCGAAGCGGTAGCTGCAGGGGCAGCCAGGGACAGGCCAGCGCCTGTTGCCCTTGCAATAGATCTGTGCGAGGGATGCCCCTTTCTGCAGAAAGGGGCACCCCTCGCGCTCTCCCCTTCCAAAGCCTTAATAGCACGCTGGAATTGCTATAAAAAGTCTTTGGAAAGGGGTTCCCCCGCGAGTTCTTTTCAAAAACAACAGGCCCTAGCCGAGTTCGAAGCTCGTGACGCCGTAGATGCGTTCCAGGGGCAGGATTTGCGGCGGCCCCAGGTGGATGCGGGCGGTTTCGAACACGGGCCGCATGCCGTGCCGGGCCGCCAGGGCCAGGGCGGCGGCGTTGGGGACCGGGGTGTCCAGGTACACGGGTCCGCCGCAGGCCAGGGCGCGCAGGCCCAGGTACAGGGCCTCGGCGGCCTCGGGATGCGGCGCGAACAGCGGGCCGATCTTCCAGCCGCGGACGCAGGGCCGCACCACGCCGTAGCCCGTCAGGCGGCCGTCTTCCACCCAGGCCAGCCCCTCGCCGTGTGCAGGGTTCGTCCAACAGCGCAGAAAGGCCTCCCGCCATGCGCCGAAGTGGGCGGCATCCAGGGCCAGCAGGGCCTGGGGGTCCACCTCGCGCAGGGGCCGGAGCCGGGGGTCTCCCGGCGCGGTCCCGCCGGCCGGGCCCTCGTGGCGGATGTTGCCGTAGGCGCGGGTAAAGCCGTAGGCCTCGTATTTGGGGAGCATGGCCAGGACGCCGTCGGCGGCGATGATGGGCACCTGCAGCCGCTTGAGGCGGTCGATGGCCACGGTGCACAACTGCAGGCCATAGCCCTTGCCGCGGTGCGCCGGCAGCAGGACGTAGAATCCCAGAAAGCCGAAGACCCCGCCATACTGCACGGCGGACACGCAGCCCACGGGGGCGTCATCCACCAGGGCGATGAAAAATCCGTCCGGGTCGGCAGCATGGAAGCATTCGGCGTCGTACAGTCCGGGATTCCAGCCTTCGTGGGCGGCCATGTCCACGGCGAAATCGACTTCGGCGCGTGTCATGGTGCGGATGACAAGGGTGTCCATGGGGCCTCCTTCCTGGCTCGGCAGGGCGTTTCCGGCATCCTATTCCGGAATGCCCTTGCATGCCAATGCTGAAAAAAATACGAGTGGCACAAAAAAAAGACTTGCCAGCAGGCGCAAACGGCGCTAAAGACAACTTTCTTCACACGCCGAGGTAGCTCAGTTGGTAGAGCAGGGGACTGAAAATCCCCGTGTGGGGGGTTCAATTCCCTCCCTCGGCACCAGAAAGTTTAAGGCACTTAGGGTAAAACCTAGGTGCCTTTTTCGCTGTGGCGGTCTGTTTGGGTACGGCATGGGTACGAAAAATTCGTTGTCAGGGCTGTAAATTCGCGCGCGATTTGNTGCTTTTATCACAACCTGCTCGTGCTTTTATCACCTCCTGTCGCGGGATGGATTATGCACGGCATGGTGTTTGCTTCATTCTCCATCTCTTCTGCCGCCTCTTGCCCCCCCCCCTCTGTAAATTTGCGCGCGATTTGGCGCAAAATGTGTATTGTTGTGTATTTTCCTACACGATTGCTTGTGATATTATTCTATCATATCATAATTCCCAGGAGGATCCCATGCCCACCACATCCACTGCCAGCGCCACCACCCGCGGCCAGGGGCGACCGAGCACCGGCCGCTCCGTCCGCTCCGTCAGCGTCACCCTGCCGCACACCCTCCTGGACTCCCTGGCCGCGGCCCGCGCTCCTGGCCAGAGCGTCAGCGCCCAATTTGCCGAGCTCCTGGCAATCGGCCTGCACGCCCAGCCCAGCCAAGCGCCTGACCGCCTCGCCGCCCTCGAAGCGCGGGTGGCGGCCCTGGAAAATGCGGCTACCGCGACAGATAACATGCATGAATAATAGGAGTTTATTTAATACGATCTAATCATATTTTATATTGACAAATCGGGCGTTGCGCCTTACCTCTCTCTCAACAGGGCGGCAATCGACGATAGCCGCTAGCCACACAGCCCCCACAAGAGGAGAGAGACCATGCCGCACTACACCGAATCCACGCCACTCGTGCCCACCCCCCCGATCAACGCTGCCCTGGTCGCTACCAATCGCGTCAGCACCGTGTGCGACAGGTACCTTGAGGCGTGCCGGCGACACCGCCCGGCCCTGGCCGTCAATGAATGGCTGTTCCTCTGCGACGTGCTGGGCGGGGACGGGGACCTCCTGCCCCGCTACACGTCGAGACTCCGCGACTCGCTCGTAGACGGTATACACCGCAAGTGGGACATGGACGACGGCACGGCAAAGTCGCTCCTCTGCCGGCTGGAGGACCAATCTTTTGTTGAGGACATGGCCACCATCGAGGTTGTGGACAGGTATTGGGGTCAGGACAGCTCGCTGCCTCCGCAGGACGCGCTCAAGCTGGCACTGGGCTAGCCGGCCGCCGGCCGGCCCGTGTCCCCAGGCGCTCGTGTAGTGCGACCGCCTGGGGGGTCTGGATCATCCAGCCAGCCGAGCAGGCCTAGCCCGCGACCGCGGCCTCCGCCTGCCTGATGCGGTCTGCCGCCAGCTCGGCATACTCCGCTGACAGCTCCACCCCCACGAATCGCCGCCCTGTTTCAATGCAGGCGATGGCGGTTGTCCCACCGCCCAGGAAGGGGTCCAGCACCGTGCCACCCTCGGGAGTCACGGCCAGGAGGTCCTTGAGCAGGGCCACGGGTTTGCCTGTGAGATGCACCTTGCGGGAGGTGTCCACGGCGTGGCGCAGGACGCCGGGGTGGCAGGTGCGGTTGAAGGTTTTGGCCGGGGGCTTGGCGGCGTGGACGATGAATTCCGCGTCGCGCCGGAACTCGCCCAGCAGGGGCCGGGCACTGGGTTTGTGCCAGACCACCACGCCCCGCCACTTGAAGCCGGCGGCCTGGACGGCGTCGGTCATGGCCGGGAGCTGCCGCCAGTCGCTGAAGATCAGTGCCGGCGCGCCGGGCCTGAGCAGCCGCCAGCACTCGGACAGCCAGAGCGTGGCCCAGGTGATGAAGCTGCGCTGGTCCTTGCAATCCCCAAGCATGGGCGGGTAAGTGCGCTTGGTGCCGGTGGTCTGGTATTTTTGGGCCGGATCGGCGCGCCTGGCCGAGGCGTGCAGGCCGCCGCTGGAATACGGCGGGTCCGTGACCAGGGCGTCCATTGAGGAGTCAGGCAAGGTGCGCAGCATGGCCAGCGCGTCGCCCTGATACATGATTCCGAAGTCAAATTGGATGCTCACGTGATGTCCCCTGGTGGGCCTCTCGGGCCTCGGGGCTGGGGCTCGCGGCCCGCACGTGATTCATGGCCCTGCAGCGGGGGCATTTGATGGCGATATGAACAACCTCGCCCTTGGCCAAGAGTTTATTGCAGCTGCCGCATCGGATGTGATCCATATCCCTGCTTGATTGTTGGGCCTCTTGCCTGCTACGTCCATGCTGCCCGGGGTCTCGCTCTGGGCCTCATGGCGCAGCGGTTTCGGCCGTGGTCCGGTGTTCGCGCACCGGGCCGGTGGGGTGTCTCACCACCCCGCCTGCGCCTCCGTTACGTCTGCGTCATCCTGGTCCCCCTCCAATCTCCTCCTTGACCGCCCGCGCCACGGCCTCCAGACTCTGCAGCCGGTCCCGGTCGATCTGCGTTGCCGTGCCGAGGACCACCGCCCGCAGTGGATCGATGGTCAGCAGCGCCAGGTCGGTCAGGTCCTGTAAGCACAACTCGTGGTCGGCGGCGGCCTGGTGCTGCGCGACGAGTCCGGCCGCCTGCGCCTGGGCGTCTTCCAGCGTCTCGCAGTCGCATGCCACGGCGATGAGCCCGGGCCGCAGGCCAGTCAGGACGGTGCCGGGCTCCAGCAGATCGAGCGCCGTATGCGTTGCGGTGTCGATGATTACGACCATATCTGCCCCCCTGTGTTTACGGATTCAGCCCAGACGCCTGCCGGCTGCGCGCCGCCTTTGTAGATATTCCCCGCGGCAACCCGCAGCCCGTATTGCGGCAGGTTCGCCGGGTCAGAGGCATTGCCGAGGGACATCATGCTGGAGCAGTTCAGGGATGCGATGCCGTAGCCCCCGCCCGCGAAATAACTGTTGCTGACATTGACGGCTGCCGCGGCACTGGCCTGTACGCCAGCCCCAGCAGTCCCTGGAATAACCGTGGACATTGCCACAAAATGCGCACACAGCAGATTCAGAAAGTATACGGCGTTGTTGGCGTCGCCCATGATGATTTTCAGATACCGCACCACGTATTCAGCCCCGCCGTAGCCCATCAGGATGCCTTCGCTGCCCAGGGCTGCAAACTGCAGCGCCGCCAGCTTGTCCGCGGCCAGGCTTGTGTTTGCCGGGTTGCCCTGCAGGCGCAGGCTGCCGGCGTAAAACCCGAGGAACGACAGCTTCGAGGCCATGGGGTACAGCCCGTTCTCCAGTTGGAACGTCAATGAATAGCCATTCAGGTTTTTGGGTTGAGCGTCAACGGTCGCCTGTATCTGCGCAGCAGACATCGAGGCATTGAGGGACACCGTGACGTGGCCCGTCAAGCGCCGGGCAATCCACGCCGGCACCGGGTGCACATGATCCTGCCGCGCCGGCTTCGTGCTTGTGCCGATGACGCCGGTTTCCGCTACTGCAGCCGGCGTGGCGTCCCCCAGGCCGGTGATGGCCGATGCCGGATGCGTGGCGGGCATTCGGCTGGTGTCCGTCGGGTGGATGTGGTCTTCCCGGGCCGCCTTGAGGCTGGCCCCCACGGCGGCGACCCCGTTCATCGGCGGCACTGCCGTGGCCAAGTTGCGCAGGGTGTTGACCGTGGCCCGGCGGGTCCCGGTGCTGGTGTCCACGGCCAGGGAATCTGTCCCGGCCGGGCTGGTGGTTTCCTCAAGCTCGTTAATTCGTTTTGCAAGTTCACCCGCCATAAATCCTCCTATGCGATAGCCAGGGGCGCCCCGGCATCCGTGATGATGAGCGCGCCCGTGTGAGTCACGAGCCCGTTGGTGGCATCGACGATGGCCACGGCGTCACTCCAGGTCAGGTCAACAAGCTCGCGGGTGGCCGCATCCGTGGCAGCCACGCGGACGTAGCGCAGATACGGCGGGGTGACGTTCATGGGCGCCACAGCAGACGGGACCGTGCCGGCGTAGGCCTGCGTCCCGTCCTCCGGGGCAAAGCCGTCCAGGGATCCCTGGAGCACGATGTACCCGGTGGCCCCAGCGGCGGCGTTCCAGGCCAGCACCACGCCTGCCGTCAACACCCCGGCCACGGCCAGGCCCGTGGGCGCAGGCGGGGGCGGCGTGGTCACGGTCAACACAGCAGCCGCGCCCACCTGGTAATTTGCCGTCACGGCGGATACTTTGACATCCATGGCGGCCCACGGCCCGCCGAGCTGGACCAGCTCCTGCGCAGTGACGGCATGGGCAAGGTCGGACGTCATCCGGCCAGCCACCAGCACCCCGTCCACGGACAACCCCACCTGGTAGGCCGTGGCTCCGGTCACGGCGTCCCAGGCCACGGCAATCCCCGTCGCATCGTTGGCGGTCAGCCGCAAATTTGCGGGCGCGGGGATGGCGGCGTAGGTGGCGGAGAGGCGCTTCGTGGTGTCCGCCACCCCATCAACCCAGGGCGTCACCCGGACTTCCACGGGCAGGCCGGTCGTGCTGAAGGCCAGGTAATAGCCGGCATACCCGGCATGGGTGGCCACCGTCGCGCCGGCCACCCGTATCTCCACCGTGAAGTGCGTGGCCCCGCCGGACCATGAGGCAATGAACGAATACCCGTCGTCGACGGCCTCCACATACCGCAGGGAGACGCCGGCCAGGGCCGGCCAGCCGCCAGTTGTCTGCCCGATGGGCGGCGCGGTCCCGGCCGGCTCATACACGTCCTCATGCACGGCACTGCCCACGATGCGGATTTTGTTGATGCCCTCGTGGGATACGTCCAGCACGCGCACGTTGAGCAACGCCGGCTCCGGCAGCTCGAAGGCGTATCTGGTGGCCTGCAGGTGATGCTGCGCCATGGTGCGCACCGTCGCCGGCACATTGCCCACGACGCAGTACGGCGATTCGCCGGGCGTGACCACGTGCGGGCCGCTGTGTGAGCCGTCTGGCAGGACCACATACAAATTGCCGGCAGATGCACACAAAAATTCCACCGGCTCGGACAGCCAGATGTCGTCCCCGTCAATGCGGGCAATCACCCCGTTCTGCCCCCAGTTGGCCATGGGCACGGTGATCTGGATGCGATCACCCTTGGCGGGGATCAGGCCCGTCAAGCCTGTGGTGAACTCGACGGTGATGCGGTTCAGGCGGTCATCGCGGTAAAAATACTTGGCCAGTGCATAGGCGTGCTGCCGGCTGGTGCAGCCATACAGCGAGATTTCCTCGGGCTGGTCCTCGCTGCCCTCGCCGGCGTCGAAGTATGTGACCTCCTCTTCCTGCCACGTCACCGGGGAGACGTACTTGGCCACCACGCATGTGGGATCCTCGCTGGTGCGCCGGTTGAACGTCACCTGCAGGCTGTCCAGGTCGATGTCGTCATCCGTGTATGCGTAGACCGGGGACGGCCGCCATTCGTCGCGCACCAGGCTGAACTTGCCCCCGGGCATGAACGGCGCGGCGCGGCACAGCAGGGCGGCCTGGGCCACGGCATCCATCACCGTGGTGCGGGACGGATAGCGCAGGTCGAAATGGTGCCCCTGTTCCGCCATCTGCTGCCGCAGTTCGTACAGCCCCTCCACGTCCAGGATGGATTCCGGCTGATTGCCGCCGTTGGGGGATGTGATCATGTACACGATGGCGTCAATGGGATTGCGTGTGGCCACCGGGGTATCCTCCACGCCATCCGGCCCCAAGGGGGAGACCAGGCGCGTGGCCACCACGTTGATCTTGTCCACCACATTGCCCGACAGCTGGTCCGTGGCCATGATCTTGACTTCCAGCAGCGTGACGTCGCCATAATTGGGGTGCGCCGGCCCGTAGCCCCGCAACCCACCGATGAGGACGGTATCGATGGCGTCGGGCTGCAACAGCTCTTCATTGCCACGGCGGATGCGGAACTCGTAGCGCCCCGGCCCCCAGGGGGCATACAGCCGGTACGACCACCGCAGGGGTTCCTTGTAGGCGAGGAAGTACGGGAATGCCCAGGCCAGCGGGCAGCACGATGTCAAATTCAATTTCGGTGATTTGCGTGCCGGCGGGGTTGACGATGGCCGTCAGATAATTCTCCCAATCAAGCTCCTGGCCGGCGATTTCGTCAGACGTCCAGACCAGCCGGGGGATGAGCGTCGGCGTCCCGCCGGGCGGGACAATGTTGTACTGCGCCCCGGCGTAGTCCGTCAGGGGCGTCTCGTCGATGTAGACCTGCTCGACACTGTAACGCCCCACGCCCAGGCAATAGAGCCCGTAAAAATCCTGCTTCTGGGTGGACCCGTCGATGCTCACATGCCCGCCCTGGAGCAGGTCCGGGTGAAACAACAGCCTCCCGAAATGCTCGGGAAAGGGCTGGGCCAGCCGGATTCTGTTGCCCCCGGCGCTCAGGGTGGCCAGGGATTCCATGCCCAGGTCAGTATCCGGCAGGCTCCCCTTCTTCTTCTGGGCAAACATGAGATTGACCAGCAGGGTGCCGCCCATCATCGTGGCCGCAGACGCCAGGGAGGCGGCGATGCCGGTCAGGGAAAAGGCATACGGCACCAGCATGGCCGCCGCGATGACGGCGATGCTGGCCAGAATCTGCAGGGCGTTGCTGTTGCCCCCGCCCCCGCGCAGGGGCATGGGCATGAAGTGGGCCGTGCAGCACGCCGGCAACGGCGCATCCCAGCTGACGCGGGAGATAGGCTGCCCGTTCACCAGCAGCACGAACGGCTGTGTGAATCCCGGCTGCAGCCTGGCCAGCAGGGTGTTGGCCGTGGCCCCGGCGGGGACGTCGCGCACCACCAGATCATACCCCAGGGTGGCCGGGTTGCGCCGCCATTCCTGGTGCAGCACAATTTCCGGCAGCATGGCGGCCGATGGCTCAATCACGGGCTCAGGCATTGGCGCCCCCCAGGTCCCCCAGGCCGGCCGGATCGGCAGGCGTCCAGTACCCGACGATCTTCCAGCCGTTGACCCGCAGGGTGCGTCTATCCGTGCAGACAACGCCGATGCGCTCCAGCGCGTGCAGCACGTGCAGCCGCCCCCCGTCGCCCCCGGGAAACACGACCATCCCGATATGGTGCGCCCGCTGCCCCTGCGTCATCAGCACGGCGTCCCCCTCTTTGGGAGTCTCCGTCGGCCGGCAGGGATAATGCTGCCCGGGATCGTGCAGGCCGCGCATGGCCTGGGACAGCAGCCGGGTATGGTCCACCCACAGGTTCGGGATGTCCCGGCCGAACTGCTCCCGGCTGATGACCACGAACCACGAAAAACAGTCATGCGTCTCGCCCCATTTCCCGCCCAGATACCGGGCACACCAGTGTTGCTCCAGTACATGGCCCCCCATTACATGGCACCCGGACAGCGCGTGGCCGTCATCAGCCGCCGCGGAAACGGGATGCCGGTCAGGTTGGCGAACCGTGCCCGCAATTCCGCGCCGGCAGGACTCAGCACAATGGACGACACTTTCAGCGCCGTGGGGATGACCATGTCCGGCGGTTGCGCCGGCCCCAGATAGTGCCGGTACGTGATCAGCACGTCCCCACCGAAGCGGTCGATGGTCACCAAGGCATCAAACACCTGGCGCGGCACCGGCCCGGTGCTGACAATCAGCTCGCCGCACACGCGCTCCGACGTCTCCGGCAGCCGCAGCTCGAATTGCGCCGGAAAGTACGTGCCCTGGGGGGTGTGCAGGGGCTCGAAGCTGCGCACCACGCGGATGGGATCGGCCAGGGCGTCATGCGTCAGCTCCAGCGTCTCGTAATGCGTGAGGTCCGCCGGCGCGCAGGCGATGGCCTCCTGCATGGCCTCGGTCATGGAGATGGATTGCAGGGTCACAGGACCTCCTCGATGCCCCGCACCAGCAGCGTGGTGGTGTAGTCGCTGTACAGGTCGCCCCGGCCGGCGCGCTGCGGGGGCGTGAAAAACCGGGCCGCGTGCGCCGGGAATCCCAGCAAGGGCAGCCAGGGGGCCGTGAACCACCGCGCGCCGTTGCGGCAGGCATCCCGGTGGAAGGTCAGCAGGGCGGTGGCCTGATTGCCCAGACAACGGAACGTCACGTCTGCCTGGGCCGGCGCGCCAGACCCGAACCGGCGGACCTCGATGCGGCCGGACTGGGTCTCCCGGCGCAATCTGGTGTCCATTCTGGTGGTGGACACCGTCCGCTGCATGGGCGTGGGCAATGTGGCCGGCCAGGGGTTGATGGTCCCCAGACGCAGGGCAGGGTTCGTCCCCGCTGGGCCATACGACCCGGCCCGCAGGACCCGCAGGCCGCGCCCCAGCAGCACAGGGCTGGCCTCCGTCGTCTGCCCGTCCCGGACACCCTCCCAGGTCAGCCCATCGCTGCTGGCGGCGAAGTATCCGAGGCTACACGCAGCAAGAAACCGCCCGTCAACAAAGGCAATGTCGTAAATGCTCGGCGGATACTGCGCTGGCCAGCCTGACGGCGCAGGCGCTGTCTCCCATGTCAGCCCGTCCGTGGAATGATAGAATTTCCCGTCTCCGCTACCGGCCACGAACCGACCAGCCCCGAACGCGCAACAATACATGAGCGGACCCGTAACGTCGGTAGCCCCGGGTATGCTGGCGCGCTCCCATGTCTCCAACTCCCGGGACACGTAGACCCGCCCCAGGCTGCCCACGACCACAAAGCAGCGGCCGTTCCACGCAATATCCCGATGGCTCCCCCAGACCCCTGAAATTTTTGGCCCTGTCTCCCCGCCTGCCCAGGTCACACCGTCCCGGGAGCTGTAGACGCGGTGGAACCCGCCCACGGCAAAGAACCGGCCGGCAAGGTAGCGCACGCGATTCGCGCCGGTGGTTGTCAGCGGGGCGACTGGCGTTGTCCAGGCCGTCAGATCCATGGTGCTGGCGAGGAAGCGGGACGAGGTGCAGGCCGCCAGCAGCCGTCCCTGGCCATTGGTCANACAATGCCGCCGCTGGACAGCCCCAGCACCCAGCGACCGGCCCAGACCACGCCGGACACGGGCCAGCCGCCGGACGGGAACGTAACGGGCTGCAACTCGCCCCAGCGCCAGGGCGCGAAATCCGTCATGGCGTCACCCCCGCCATGATCTCCACGTCCAGCACCAGCCGCCAGTACACATGCCCGAGGTGACTGGCCTGCGGCAGGTGCTCGCCCAGGCGCAGGAAGCAGCCGGGGTATCCGGCCGTCTCCAGCCACGGCCCCTCGAACGGTGCAGCGCCGTCGTGCAGGGTTTCGCGCACCCAGGTCCAGAACTGATCAAGCTGCGTCGTCGTCACCAGGAAGGTGAACCGGCCGTCCTGCTCCGGGCGCGTGCGCGTGGGCCAGGGGTGCAGGACGTCCTCCGGACGGGACAGTCCATGGCGCGGCTGCCCGTCGAACTCCCACAGGGGCCACTGCGGCAAAAACGCAGGCCAGGGCACGAGCATTACCGCCCCCTCGCGTACGGCCCCTTGCCACGGGCCGCCTGCCGGGTCCAAATGCCGTCCAGGGCCGTGGCCAGCACCTCGATGTGCACGCCGTCGCTGGTGGCCGTGGCCTGCACGTCTGTGCCGGGATTCTTGCTGATGGTCACGTTGACCGGCTGCGGCGCGCCGCCACCTCCGCCGCCACCGGCGCCACCGGCACCACGGGCAGCCATGACCACCCCCCTCGGCAGGGGGGCCAGGGGAGCTGCCACCGCCGCACCATCCCCGCCGAAGATTCCGCCCTGGGCAAAGGGGAATACCGTGGGCTGGCTGATGACCTGGCTTTTGTCCGAGGCGACGTCCCAGCCGCCAGCGCCCACCCCCAGCGTGGCGATGCTGGAAAACCAGTCCGGGGCCTGAGAATCAACGCCGGATGCTGCCGGTTTCACCACATCCCAGCCCCCGGCGGGCATGCCAGCCAGCTCGATGCCGGCCAGCTCGATGCCGGACAGGTCCACCCCGAGGTGCCCGGACGCCGTGCGCGTCAAATCCACGGCCGTCTCTGACCCATCAGGCAACAGGGCACGCACGCCGTAACCGGCGGCAGCGTCCACCAGGGGCATGATGGCCTCGGGACCAGCCTCGCCCATGAGGCCAATGCGAAACGGTTCGCCGCCCTGGGCAAACGGGAACACC
>NC_022444.1:1012645-1025798 GCF_000468495.1 Megalodesulfovibrio gigas DSM 1382 = ATCC 19364 | reverse complement strand
CCGCCGCCGAAGATGGAGGAAAGCAGCCCACCAAACAGGCCGCCACCGCTGCCCGTGAGGGAGGACAACGCATTCTTGAACTCCGACAGCACCGAGTCGAAGACGTCGTTCATCAGATCTTCCAGCACGCTGCCGAACTTGTCGCTGAAGGCCCTCGCCGCCGTCTCGCCCAGGGTGGCAAAGGCGTCCACTTCTTCGCCCATCAGCGCCCCGTACAACAGGTCGCTGCCCAGCTGCCCGATGGCGGCGGCGGCCTCGCGCTTGATCTCCAGCAGGCTGTCCGCAAAGGCCACGGCGGATTCGCGGGCCTTGGTCGCGGCGCTCTTGAATTCTTCCAGGCCCTCGGCCATGCGGGCCAGAAAGGCCTCGCGGGGGGAGCCGGTTTGCTGGATGGTCTGCAGCCGCTCCAGGGCGGCGGATTCCCTGGCCACCTGGGCGATGACGGCCAGCTCCACATTGCCGGAGGCCTGCGCCGCTTCGATCACCCGGCCATAGGCGGCCTCCCGCGCAGCGGCCATGGTGGCGGAATTCGTCAGCCATTCCTGCAGCACCTCGCCCCAGATGGCCTTTTCCTGATCGCCGGCCGCCTTGGACATGGCCCCCAGCTCGTCCATGCTCACGCGCCAGTATTCGGCAAAATCCGTGGCCGTGTCCCGCCGGGCCTGGGCGGCCTTCAGGTTGGCCTGGCGCTCGATGAGGTCGAATTCTTCCGCAGACGTCGCCAGCAGTTTGAGGGCCTCGGCCTGGGTGGTGATCTCGCTGAGCAGCCCGGCCCGCTGCAGGCCCGTATCCCCGGTGGCCTCGCCCAGCTCCTGCATGATGCGGGCGATTTCCTGACTGTGCTGCCGGGCCTCCTGCAGGCGCTTGGCGTTGGCCGCCTCTTCCTCCTTGGCGATTTCGTCCAGGAGGGACGTCCGGAGCGCGGCGGCATCCACGTCGAACTGCTGCAACTGCTCCTGTGTGGCCCCGGCAGACTCCAGCTTCTTGCGATCCCCGGCAATGGTCTGCTCCACCTCCAGCTTCTTGTACGCCATGGCGTCCATGGTCGCCTGCTGCGTCCGCTGGGTGCTGCGGGTCAGGATGTCTTCAACTTCGTTGACTTGCTTCGCGTAGTTGCCGAGGGTTTCCCAAGGAAGGCGCAAGTTTTTATACGGGTCCACGNAAGTTTTTATACGGGTCCACGACGTAGGCCCTGACCTTGTCCTTGAACTGCCTGACCCACTCGGCAGCGTCCATTTCGCTGACACCGCCGCCGCTGACACTGGACTGAATGACTTTTAACGCGCCATCGGCGTCTTTCACGAACTGCACGATGTGATCGATGCCGCGCTGCCGACCGGCGTCAAAACCGCTCTTGGTCGGGCCGGTGTCCAGCCCCACCAGCATGCCCTCACGCATCTTGGAGAGGTCCAGCCGGTTGGCCTGGACCTCCACCAGCTCGCCAGTGAGCTTGCTCACCTTGTCGATGATGCCTTCGGAGGAGCCCGAGAGGGCCTGGGCCAGGCCGGCCGGCAGCGCGCCCTTGGACTCCTTTTCAATGCCCGCGATGGTCTCCCGGTTGATCTGCTCCACGAAGCCCGAGCAATCGATTTTGCCCGTGGCCATGTCCCGCGCCTTGAACTTGTACTGCACGCCGTCGGCGATGGCCTGGCGGGCCTTGGTCACCAGGGACTCGCCCACCTGGGAGCTGGTGGCGTCGGGTTTGTCGGATTTTTTGGCATACCGCTCGCGGATCAGGCGTTCGGCTTCCTGATAGTCCGCCGACTCTTTGGGTAGATTGACGGCCTCAGCCTTCTTTTCCAGCTCCTTGAGGGCCGCGCCCAGGGGGTCGAGCTGGTCGCGAAAGCTTTGAACCCAGCCGTTAAACTGGTCCCGCAGGATGTCGGTGGAGCCCGTGGCGCTGGACTGTATCCCCTCCTTCATCAGGTGTTTGGCCTCGGCCAGATTGCTTTCCAGCTTGGAGAGGTTGGCCTCCGCGTCACGCAAAGCACGCTCGCCAAAACGCTCCCCTGAATATGGATCCCAGTCTCCGAGATTCTGCCTGGCCTCTTCAAGGGCCACCTTGGCATCATCCACTGCCTTAAGGATGGGGGCTGTTTCGTCCTCCCCATATTTTTTGCGATCCCTGAGGCGCTCCATTGCGGCCTGGGCGTCTTCGGCGNAAGTTTTTATACGGGTCCACGGCGAAAGCCTTGACAGAATCACCGAATCGCTTCGCCCACTCCTCAGCGGGCGTCCAGTGAACACCCTTTCCGCCGCTGGACTCGCCAACCATCAGCGTGCCCAACTCGTCTTTCACCAGACTGACAATGTGATCGATTCCGTATGTGCGCGTTCCCGGCTTTTCTTCTTTTTCAAAGTCAGTGACACCAGTATCGATACCGATCAACATCCCTTCGCGGAGCCGTGAAAAATCAAGCGCATTTGCCTTCGTTTTAACGAGGTCGCCAGTGATATTTGCAATGTTGGTGATGATGCCGTCTGACGACGATTTCAGGGCGGCCACTATGTCCTCCGGCAACGCGCCCTTTTGCGCCTCCACAATCCCCTTCACCACGGGCGCGTGTAACGCCGTAACGAACCCCGAGCAGTCAATCACTAGGCTGGACAGATTTTTTGCACCAAATTCATACTGCACACCGTCTTTGATGGCCTTGACCGTCTTGTCTCGCAGCTGCTTCCCGACGTCGCCAATACTCACATTGGTGTCGGATTTTTTGGCGAAGGTGTCCCGCGCCAGCTGCTCGGCCTGCTTGTACCTGTCCGAATCCGTGGAAATGCCGGCCTCGGCGGCGGCCTTCTTGAGCTTCTCCAATTCCGCGGCCAGGGGGTCGAGCTTGTCCTTGTAGCCCTGCTCCAGCCTGGCGAAGGCGGATTCCATGATGTTCGTCACGCCGGAGGCGGCGGTACCGGCCAGGCCCTGGGCCTGGCCGGCCAGTTCCTGTTGGGCATTGGCAAGGTCCTGCCGCATCTTGTCCAGACGCGCTTGCGCGGCCTGGATGTCGCGGTCGCTGTAGCCCCGCACCTCGCGAGGTTCGCCGGTTTCCGGGTCCCACTGGATTTCGGTGCGCTTCATCTCGGCCAGGGCGGCTTCAAGCTCGGCGATGCCTTTGCGCACCGGGGCCAGCTCGTCCTCCCCGTACTGTTTCCTGTCTCTGAGGCGGTCCAAGGCGGCCTGGGCGTCTTCGGCGGACTTCCTGGCCTTGCTGGTGGCGGTTTCCGCCTTGTTCCCCCAAATTTCCCAGGCGGCCCAGCCGACGGTCAACGCCGTGGTGATGGCGCCCAACGGCCCGCCCACAAACCCCAGCGCGCCGGACAGAGCGCGGGCAGCGATGCCGCCCTTGGCCATGCTGGCGGCCAGCCCGGCCTGGGCGGCGGTGTGGGCCGCCGTGGCCGTGGTGACTTGGGATGTCGCGGCGGCCAGGGCCTTCTGGGCTGCAGCCAGGTTTGCGCCGGTGCCGGCGCGCATGACCTCGAACTTGGCCGCCAGTTCATCAGCCCGGGCCTTGTTCAGGGTGGCCAGGGTGGCGGATACGGCGCTGGACAAGACCTGGCGCTCCACGGCCACGCGGGCCAGCATGCTGGCGGTGTAGTCCTTCAGGGCCAGGCCGCCGCGCACCGTGGCCGTGGTCATGGCCCCCACGGCAACCACGGCCGCGCCGCCCAGCACGGTTTCCATGTTCACGGCCAGGGCATCCAGGGCGCTGGCCATGAGGCCCGTGGCCCCGCTGCCCTGGTTGGCAGCGTCCACAATGCGCCCGAATTCGTCCGCCACGCGGGTGGCAGCCATGCCAATGGTCTTGGGCATGGCTGCGGCCTCGGCTTCCAGCGTCTCGCGTTGCGATTCCAGGGCCTTGACCATCATATCTGTGGTCAGCAGGCCCTGTTCCGCCAGGCCGCGCAACTTGCCGATGGGCACGTTCAGGCCATCTGCCAGGGCCTGGGCCAGACGGGTGCCGTTCTCCATGATGGAATTGAATTCGTCGCCGCGCAGCACGCCCGAGCCCATGGCCTGGGAGAGCTGGCGGATCACCGATGCTGTTTCCTGCGCCCCGGCCCCGGACACCTTCAGGGCGTTGCCCGTGGCTTCCGTCACCCGGAACACCTGCTCTTGCGTCACGCCATAGCCCTTGGCTACGGTGGACAGCCGGGCCATCAGCGTGGCCGTGGCCTCATAGCCCGCGCCGGTCCGGGCGGAAATGGCATAGGCGCGGGCCTGGGCCGTGGTAAATTCGTCCAGCCCCCCCACGGCCAGGCGCAGGCGGGCGTTCATGTTTTGCACGGCATCGGCCAGGGCCAGTACCTCCCGGGCCTGCCCCAACGCAGCCACCCCGGTGAAGGCCCCCAGGGCATAGGCGCGCATGGATTCCAGCTGGCGCGAGATGGACTCGACACCGGCCCGCGTTTTGGATAACGCTGGACCGGTATCGTCCCTGGCCGAAATGCGGATAACAACGTCAAGGGGCTTGGCCATGCTGCTTTTCCAGGTCGTCTTCGGGTTTTTCGCCTTCCTGGGCGTGTTCGTGGCCGGCGGGCTGCTCTGCAAGACCCTGGGGGTCTGGGTCTTCCTGGTGCTGCCGCTGCTGTTCGGGCTGGTGGCCGTCGGGGTGTTTGGGGCCAGGCGACGGGCGGTGCGTTAAGGCCACCCCGCCCGCCCCGTCCGTAACGCCCTCACTCTTCCCGCCAGGCGGCGAGCGCCTCGGCCTCCAGCACCTGCAGGCAGTCAAACAGCTCCGCCCGTTCGGCCTGGGGCACGCCGCGCAGGTCCAGCACTGCCGGCAGGGCCGCGTAATCCAGGCCCGTGGCCCCGCCCATGCCCACCCGCCATTGCGTGGCCAGGTCCCGGAAGAGCCAGAGGGCGGGCCAGTTGTCCGGGTAGACCTCCACATCCGCGTAGCCGTCGGCTTCGGCCAACAGCTCCACGGGCAGACCCATGGCCGCGGCCTGTTGGGCCAGCGCTTCAGGATCGTTGCCGCCTGCCCCGCCTCCCCCCCCTCCCATGAGGGCGCGGGCGGCGGCCCTCAGTTTTTTTGCCGGCTCTCCAAGAGGTTTTTCCGAAAGGCCACCAGCAGCTCCAGGCCTGCGGCGGGGTAGGCGTCCAGCAGCTGCTCCAGGGACTCGCGGCTGTAGGGCGCGTCCACGCCTTCCCAGCCCAGGACGATGTCGGCCAGGGCGTCGGCGTCGGACTTGCCTTCCAAGGTGCGGGTCCATGCCTCGGCCTGGCTGCGGGGCATGTACTTGTAGGTGACGACGATCTTGGCCGGCGCGTCCTGGCCAGGCACGGTGATGTTGACGGAGACTTTGAACTGCGGATCAGGAGTGAGTTTCAACATACTATTGCTTCCCTTGGATAAAAGTCTTTGGAAGGGGGTGTTGGGGGAACCCTTTCTCCAGAAAGGTTTCCCCCAAGCGTCTTTTTCNGCCGAGCCGGAGGGCAAGAGGTTGGTCCAGGGGTAGCCGGCAAAGACCATGCTCCGGCCCGAGCTGCCGAACTGGAACTGAAAGGCCCGCATGTCCTGGGCGTCCGCCGCAGCCCGGAAGGCCAGCAGGGCCGCGTTGGCCGGGTCCCAGATGCTGTCAAAGGTGTAGCTCGCCGCGCTGGGCAGGCCGGGCATGGTGGTGCGGAGGTTGGCATGGATGGTGGTGGTGTCGATGTCGTCGGGCTCGCCACCGCTGGTGGAGACCGTGGTGGCCGTAGCCAGGCTGTGGTCAAAGGTGACCTTGCGGGCAAAGGTCATGTCTTCCACGTCGGCGTCAAAGAGCGTGGCGTCGAGGTTTTCCAGGGTGAAGGTGTCGGCGGTGGCGGCCTTGACGCGGGCAATACGGTTGTGCAGCTGCCACATGCCGGCGTCCACGGTGAGCCAGACATAGTCGCCGACCACGAAGCCGTGGGCCACGGCGCTGCAGACGGGCTCCGCGGCATTGGTGACGCCGGTCAGGGTCACGGGCGAACCCGCGGCCGCAGGCGTCATGCGCACGGCCACGTTGGACCATTTGATGGGTTTGACTGCCATGGAGGACTCCTTGCGCGCCGGCTATTCCAGGCGCTGAATGATGGTGTCGCAGGTGAAGAGGATTTCGTAGCCCACCACGCCGCAGCCCTCGGGAAGGGGCAAAAGACGGTCCGGGCCTTTGGACAAGGGGAGGTCGCCCGTGCCGTCAGGGGACAGCACGGCCCCGGCCAGGATGTCGATGACGGCCTCCAGCAGCTCGCACGCCGCGCCCGCGCCTTCCCTGGCCCCGCGGTAGCGCTTGGCCAGGCAGAGGACGGCAAAGGTCCACCGTTCCTGCTGCAGATGGCCGGGCAGGGACTCGTTGTCGCCAGGCTCCCCGCCGGCGTAGTAGACCCACACGGCGCTGTCCTGCACGTTCAGGGCGGCCCGGTCGTTCAGGCCCAGGGGCAGGCTGCCCAGCTGTTTCAGGGCCGGCAATCCGGCGCGCAACACATCCAGGATGGCGTCTTCCACGTCGGTTCGGGCGGGGCGGGCAGGCATCAGTACAGCTCCAGGTGCCTGGCGATGGCGGCCAGGATGGCGTCGCGGTTCACGCTGGTTTCATCGGGCAGATAAGGCCGGGCCGGCATGTGGATGGTCCGCGGGCCGATGACGGCCGTGCTGATGACCACGGGCTTCTTGCGGCGGCGTTCGGCGGCGCGGGACAGAAAGCGGCCGTCGGCCCGGTGGGCATTGACCTGCGTCCGGCCCTGCTGCCGGATGTCCCCGCCCAGCTGATGGATGGCCGCATAGACCACGCTGGTGCCCACTTGCACGGCATCGTCGCCTACGTCCTTGGTGATGGAGTTGCGCAGGCGGGCGGTGTTGACCAACGTCTGCCCGCCCTGTTTGGCCACGCGTCTGGATGGCTTCCAGGGAACGCCCGCCGGGCTCTTCCCCGATTCAAAGGCGTCATCGGTCTGGTTGATGATGATCTCGCCAATGGTCCGCAGGGCGGGCCGCAGGTTCCCGGCCTTGTGCCGCAGGGCCTGCAGGGCCTGCCTCACCACGGCGTCGTTGACGGTGTAGGAGATGCCGGCCATCACCAGCCCCCCGTGTACGTGTCCATGACGGATTCGCCTTTGGCGAAGGCCGGCGCATTGTCCGTGGCCGGCTCCGTGGCCGGGTCCGCCCCGGCAGGGGCGCCCAGGGCCAGCTTGCCCAGGGCGATGTGCTCCAGGAGCCGCCGGCAGCGGGCGGTTTCGTCCTTCCAGGCTTCGGGCTCGGTGACGCCGGGCCGGCGCAGCCAGAGGTTGTGCCCGGCCAGCTTGGCCGCCAGGTTGGCGATGAGGCCGGGCACGGGAGTGAGGGGCACGGGCCGCACGGCCTGCACAAAGGCGTCGATCTCCCGCCCGGCCTGCTCGATGGCTTCGGCCAGCACGGCCTGCACCTCGGGCGCGGCCAGGTCGCCCGTCAGGGCGTCATCGGCCAGCTGCAGGACTTCGGCCTCGGGCAGCAGGGCCAGCACATCGGGCACGGTGCAGTACATTACGCCGCATCCTTGAAGAGGAAACCGGCATCCGCGCCGGCCAGCACCGGGGCCACGGCGTCAAAGGTCGGATACTTCCAGCTCCGCTGGTCCGCGTCGTAGTAGCCCCGCTCAACTACGGGATAGTTGCGCAGGCGGTAGGTGTAGCCGTAGGACGGCGTGCCCTGCGAGGCCAGGGTGCCCAGGGTGGTGTAGCCCAGCACGGCGTCCCCGCCCCACACGTCCACCAGCGCGCCCGACGCGTCTTCCTGCACCGCGTCGCCCGAGGCCACCCTGTCCAGCCCAAAGAGGCTGGCCAGCAGCTCCAGGGTGGGCACGTCACGGCCGGTGTACCGGATGCGGTCCAGGATCACGGGATGGGTCTTCAGGGCAGCCAGGACCTTGGGGCCAATGACCATGGTGTTGGGGCGCATGCCCACGGAGGCGCGCACGGCCTCCTTGGCGGTCTCCACGGCCTTGACCGGGTCGGAATCGGCATGGCTCCATTGGGTGGTCCCGGACAGGGTGGCCTTGTTGGACACGGCGTAGCTGGCGGCATTGCGGGCCAGGGCGGCCTGTTCGGCCTCCAGGTTCAGGGCCACCACGTCCTGCACCATGCGCACGGCTCCGCCGGCCAGGTCAATGCCCGGCACGGCCGTGGCGTCTTCCATGAGCTCCACGGGCACCAGGCCGGCCAGGCCGTGGTCCGTCAGGGCGTAGCTTTCCCCGGCGTAGCCGTACTGCACCGTGGCCACATGCGTACCCGGTGCGCGGGCCGTGGTGTAACGCCGGAAGTTTTCGCGGCCGAACTTGACGATCTTGCCGCCCCGCGCGCCCACGGGCACCGCGGGGAAGAGCAGCATGCCGACCATGGCCCCGTTGGTGTAGCCGCGGGCCACGTTGGTCAGGATGGGATCAATAACGCGAGCCTGGGAAGCGGTCATTTGCGACACAGTGGTGTCCTCTCTTCTTTAATGATGTGCGCCAGGGGTTACGCGCCCGGCAGCAGCAGGACTTCAATTTTCTGCCCGGCGGCCGCGGCCGCCTGCAGGGCGATGGCCACCTTCACGCCGGTGTCATGGGCCAGGGCGCGGCCGTCGGCCCCAGCCTCCAGGGCCGCCCCGGCGGTGATGGCCTCCCCGGCCTCGACAATGCCGGTGCCGAGGGTGTCGCAGGGGAACAGCGTCCCGGCAGCCGCATCGGAACGGGACACGCCCAGGGCCGCCGCCCCGGCGGCGGCCACCTGCGCCCCGGCGGCGGTGACAAAGCGATGCGCCGCCACCGCGCCCGAGGCCGTGAGGGTCAGGGTCAAAACGGGTCTGGATTGCATGGGGGCTCCTCGCTTACCGGCCCTGCACAGCAGCCAGGGCGGTCAGATAGTCGGTATTGGGGTGGGCGCGCTGGTAGGCCAGGGCCTTGGCATGCAGGGCCACGCCCTGGGGATCCACGATGTAGCCGGCGGGCGCGGCAAAGCTGACGTGCTCGGGGGACTGTCCTTCGCCCGTCCGATCCGGGGCCACCTCGCCGTACACGATGGCTTCCGGCAGACCCTCCAGGGCCTCGGCCAGGGCCTGGTGCAGGGGCCGGGCCGCGCTGCCTTCGCCAAACTGGACCACTTGCGGCTCCGCAGTGGATGCGCCAGTGGTATTGGGCGTATGGGGCGTGTCGGGCAGGGCCAGGGCCGTGAGGGCCGCGGCCATCACCGGGGCCAGGCCGGGCGGCAGCTTGCCCTTGGCGGCCAGGCCTTCGCAAAAGGCCAGGTGCCCGGTGTGCACCTTGTCCCGCGCATGCTGGGCCACCAGGCGTTCGCGGGCCGCCAACTCCGTCTGCAGCCGGGCGTTTTCGGCCTGCAGCGTCTTCAGTTCGTCCATGGGAGTGTCCTTTGGGGTATTCTTTGGGGTGGTGTCTTCTTGGGGGGTGGACTCGGAAAACTGCACGCCGTCCAGCTCCACCGTCACCAGGCCTTCGGCGTCGCTGTCTGCAAACGCCGGCGGCGGCGGCAGACCCTTCACGGCCGGCGGCTGCGCCCCGAGGAAGCCAACATGGCGCAGGTAGTAGACGCCGGGCACGGGGTTGGACTTGGCGTGGGGAGGATAAAACGAGGCGCTGATCTTCTTGTAGAATCCGGTGTTCACGGCCCCGGCAAACTCCGGGGCCACCGGGCCGGAGGTGGCCCCCAGCTCCAGGCCAGATTGGCCGGGGTGCACAGTCAGGCTCTTGACCCAGCCGTAGGCCGGGGCATCCGTGGCCGGATGGCCGATGACCAAGGGGGCCTCGTGCTTCGCGGGGTCATATGCCGCGGCCGTGGCGGTCAGGTCGGCGTCGGAAAAATGCAGTTCCTGGCCGTCCATGGCCGTGTGCGTGCCGGAACGGAAGATGGTCAGGGTGCGGGGCGGGGTCTTGGCCATGGCGTCGTCCTCCATGGCCAGGACACTACCCAAGGCCGCCGCACGGCGCAGGATGGCATGACTTCCTGGCGGGTTCTTCGTGTCAGGGGATGCTATGCAGGAGGGTTCCGCCCGCGGGCGTGCCGGCGGGCGGCCTGAGGCTTCGCATGCGGTTGCGGCCATGCCACACACCCCGCGTTAATTTCGCCAGAACCTGCGTTAAAAACGACGCGGATTCTAAAAACAGATCAGTGGCCGCCCTGGCATTTGCAATGCGTCTCAGGGGAACTATGGGGCGAGGGCATGAGAGACATTTGACGTGGCATTTGTCTTTGGATAACCAACCAAAAATCAGCATGGCATACTACGTAAGGAGCCCTCCGGTGGACCTTGCAGGTGTTATCAATTCCCTCTCATCGTTTTGTGCAGGTGCTGGCGTTACAGCAATCCTAACAAACTATCTATTGAAACCGTGGCTCAAGGCGACCATTGAAGAATCCATCAAGTTACAGCATGCAAAGAGTCTCGAAGAATACAAAGCCAAACTGCAGCAAGAGAATCAGCAGCTGATTCAAAATGCCATTGAGCAATCACGCAAAGAGGAGCTAAGGCGCAATCACGATTGTGAACTGCTCAAAGAATTCATTTCTGCACTCCCACACCGAGGAAGTATTAACATTTTGAAAAATCAAGATATGGATGGAGCATTTGAATGGAGATATTATGATGAGTTGATAGATTTTTTTCGTAATTGGTCGAGTCCGCAGATGGTGTTCTTTCTCAAAGAAATTGAGGATATAAAGACATCATTGCTAGAGAAAACTGATCAGTACATTACGTTGCTTGGCAAAAACTCATTCACTAGCACTGAGGGAACTAATTTTTATTATGTGCAACCAGAGATGAGGTATGACAATGCTGCTGCGCATACCGCAATTGTAAATTCATTGCACTCAATTGCAGATGACATTGTCAATTTACACGGCAACCTGATTCGACGGGGAAAGGAGCTGCTATGCTGTTAGGCGTTGCCGGGTTCCGCGTTATACCCCCGTCATCTCGCGAACGGTGCATCCTTGCCATCCCCGGCCGCATCATTATATAGAGTGTGACAGTTGATGGGCGGCCATCATGAACCCCGCCGGGGCGGGGAAGCTATTAGGGATGCCGTCCGCGCCAGGTCCCCGGGCACTGGCGCTATTTTTTTGCCGGCAGGGCGCGTCGGGCCGCAGGGGCCGCGCCGGCATGGGGCCGTCTTCGCCCTTGGGGGCGGGGGGCTCGTCTGCGGAAAGGGGCAGCTTGCGCCGGCAACGGAAGCCGTTGGGTAGCAAAAACCCCTCGCGGAGAGGGGCTTAGTCTTCGGCCATGGGCGGCTTGCCCATCTGGTGCGCGTCAAACTGTGCCTGATCCCCGGGCGTGGCGCACGCCCCGGAGGTGATGATGCCGTAGTCAATGTCCAAATCAGGGATGTTGAGCGGCATATCTGCTCCGGACGATGGCTGCAAGTCGTCGGGAGAACCGACGCGGGGCGGGGTTGTTGCGGGCTTCGGCCCAGCATTCGGCAATGAATTCCTTGATGTTTTTTCTTGCATAGATGGAGACCTCGTTCTCCATGCCCAGTTTCTTTGCTTCTTGATATAACGCTACGACATTGGGGTCAACGTGCAACCTCAATAAGTCGTCCAGTTGGTGCCCCATTTCGTGGTCGACTACGCTGCGTATCGTGTCACACCCAACGGGGTGGAATCGAGACGCCACATCTCGCGACAGCTGCGCCCGGAATTTGTCCGGGGTCGAAGCCCATGTTTTGTTGACACACACGCCACCGACGTCACGCTGCGCCCACGAATGAGCGTATACATTGCCAGCCACCTTCCGCTTCTTGACATAGCTTTCCGCCATCTTGCGGAAGTCTCCCGCCCTGCCGGGGTTGGCTTCCCGAAGGCGCTTCTCCGTCTCGGAGACGGTGACTTCCCACCACCGTGAGAATTGAGCCTGGCACGTTCCCGTGAACTTTTGGTTCGCTCGCAGAGCCGGGAACTCCCTCATATGATCGGACAGGCTCTGGAGCCACGCCGTGGCCACTTCCGGCTTCGCCCCGGTGAAATCAGCGTGGTCTGCCACGTTATTTGCCACTGCCCAGGCACTGGCCTCTCGTGTCGTGCCAAATGCCGGAACGGCACCTTGCAAGCCTGCCGTGGGCGTTTCGGCCAGGGGCGGCATGGCAGGCACGGGCGGAATAGACGGGGTGGACGGCGTGCCCAGCCTCGCTTCCAGCTTCCTCCGCAGCCAATCCGGATAGCGTGACAGGTCCGGCTGCCAGGCCTCCTTGCCCGGATTGCCGGCAAAGCCCGCATCCGGCCGCAGGGGCCGGGCCGGCATGGGGCCATGCTCGCCCTTTGGCTCGATCAAATCATCCTTGAGGTATTCTTCCACGGCCAGGCCGCGGGCGCGGACGTCATCGGCAGACAGGGTCTTGACCTTGCACCGGCAGCGGAAGCCGTTGGGCGGGTACCAGGTGTCCCAAAAGGGCGAATCGTGGGGATAGACCTTCCCGTGCAGCGCCCGATGCGTCGGGCGGGTGCGGCTGTCGTTCACGGCGCTGTATTGCCAGAAGGGCCGATCCTCGGCCACCTCCGCCATTTGCTTGTACCGCCCGACGTTGTAGGCCGTCTGCAGGTTCGTCCGGAAGATGTTGTCGATGCGCCAGGCCTTGTGTCCTGTCCAGCCGTTCTCCTCCCACACGCCGGACAGGTTCTTCTTGAACTGCTCCAGGGTGATGCCGTCTCGCAGGGCGGTTTCCAGGCTCTGGTGGACCTGATGCAACATGTCCGCCCGGGCCAGGCCGCTGACAGTAAAAGCCCGCACCCGCTGGGCCTCGGCCAGGCGATAGAACTCCGCGGGGGGCAGCTGGATCTTCTGTTGCCAGAAGTCCAGGGCTTCTGACATTGGGAGGGGTGGCGGCAATGGCGAGGGGGACGAGGGGGAAGCGGCAGGGACCTTGTTTGATGTCTCAGGCATCGTCGCCGCCCCCTTCTCCCTGGCCTTCCACCTGCACCTGCTCCCGGCCATGCAGTTCCGCGGCCACGCTGGCCCGGTGCAGTGTGTCCGCCAGGGCGACCTGGCCGGGGCTCTCGCCGTCCATGACCGCGGCCAGCAGGATGCGCAAATCCTCAAAGGACGTGGCCCGCGCAATCACGGCGTCAATCTCCCCGGCCAGGCTGGCGGCGGCGGTAACGCCCTCGGGCAGGACGCCGGCCACCAAATTTTCTAACGCCTGCTGATCCGGCGTGAAGCGGCGGGCC
>NC_022444.1:1009889-1011847 GCF_000468495.1 Megalodesulfovibrio gigas DSM 1382 = ATCC 19364 | reverse complement strand
CTGGCGCTATTTTTTTGCCGGTGGCCAGACATCCTGCCGATAGATCAGCAGGCCTTGCCGCCGGGCCTCCATGGCTTCAAGAATCGCCTCGCGGCCCTCTCCGAGGTTGGGAGTATACGCGGTGGAGCCAACCCAGCGACGCATGTCCAGCAGGGAAAACACCGCAAAGCCGCCCACGCGCTCTTCGCCGAACAACCGGACGAAGTGCAGGGCCTCCATGCCTCGTCCGGTCACTTCCACCGGGGCCTGCCAGACTTCAAAAGGATCCAGAATCGTCCGCGCCAGCAGCTTCATGTACGGCGCGCGCTGCATCTTGAGGGTTTTTAACGGTCGGTTCGGCTTGCGCTTGTCCAGCAGCAAATCCTTGTCAATGACCAGCGGCAGGGAGGTGCCGGGGATGTTCAGCACCTTGGCGTCATGCAGGCCCAGGCCGAATTCGGCCATGAAGGCGCGGGCGTAGAATTCCGCCGGCTGGCCCGTGGGCAGGATGTCCTGGGGCGCCACGGCATGGATGTACCGCGCCGGGATGTCCGCCAGGGGCAGGCCGCACGGCGCATTGTGGCTGGACTTTTCCGCAAAGCTCGCCCCCCGCAGGTTGGGGCAGACCATGGCCGTGGGCCGCAGGCGCACCTCGGCCTCGTCAATGGGCTCCGGCGAAAGCCCACTCCAGGCCTCCTTGCCCGGATTGCCGGCAAAGCCCGCATCCGGTCGCAGGGGCCGGGCCGGCATGGGGCCATGCTCGCCCACCGGTTCAATGAGATCATCCTTGAGGTATTCTTCCACGGCCAGGCCGCGGGCGCGGACGTCATCGGCAGACAGGGTCTTGACTTTGCACCGACAGCGGAAGCCGTTGGGCGGGTACCAGGTGTCCCAAAAGGGCGAATCGTGGGGATAGACCTTCCCGTGCAGCGCCCGATGCGTCGGGCGGGTGCGGCTGTCGTTCACGGCGCTGTACTGCCAGAATGGCCGATCCTCGGCCACCTCCGCCATTTGCTTGTACCGCCCGACGTTGTAGGCCGTCTGCAGGTTCGTCCGGAAGATGTTGTCGATGCGCCAGGCCTTGTGTCCTGTCCAGCCGTTCTCCTCCCACACGCCGGCCAGGTTCTTCTTGAACTGCTCCAGGGTGATGCCGTCTCGCAGGGCGGTTTCCAGGCTCTGGTGGACCTGATGCAGCATGTCCGCCCGGGCCAGGCCGCTGACAGTAAAAGCCCGCACCCGCTGGGCCTCGGCCAGGCGATAGAACTCCGCGGGGGGCAGCTGGATCTTCTGTTGCCAGAAGTCCAGGGCTTCTGACATTGGGAGGGGTGGCGGCAATGGCGAGGGGGACGAGGGGGAAGCGGCAGGGACCTTGTTTGATGTCTCAGGCATCGTCCTCGCCTCCTTCTTCCTGGCCTTCCACCTGCACCTGCTCCCGGCCATGCAGCTCCGCAGCCACGCTGGCCCGGTGCAGGGTGTCCGCCAGGGCGGCCTGGCCGGGGCTCTCGCCGTCCATGGCCGCGGCCAGCAGGATGCGCAGATCCTCAAAGGACGTGGCCTGCGCAATCACGGCGTCAATCTCCCCGGCCAGGCTGGCGGCGGCGGCAACACCTTCGGGCAGGACGCCGGCAACCAGCAATTCTAACGCCTGCTGGTCCGGCGTGAAGCGGCGGGCCTGGGCCGTTCCGGAAGCAGGCTCGGCAAAGGCCGGCGGCTCCTTCGGTTCCTTGTTCGCCTTCTCTTCGGGCTTGCCTTCCGACGCCTCTTCCGATTTCTCTTCGGCTTGCCCTTCTCCCTGCGGGGGCGCTTCCGGCCCTGCCGCCGGCTGCTGCTTCTCCACGGCTTCCCATTCCCCGCCATAGGTGTCCTGGATGTGCTTGAGGGTCGGCCTGGCCACGCCCATGCTGCAGATTTGCACCTCGCGCTTGACCTGGGCGTCCAGGTCTTCATCCTCAAAGACGCGCCAGACGCGGGGCACGGCC
>NC_022444.1:316260-331650 GCF_000468495.1 Megalodesulfovibrio gigas DSM 1382 = ATCC 19364 | reverse complement strand
CAGAACACCGCCCATGCCACAACGGCTGCTAAAACTGGCTGAGGTTTGTGGGTAATCAGGAAACGGAATTCGGCACCCGGCACCGGGCGGCCATCGGCATCACGGAAGAGACGGACGCCATCGCCCTGGTGGTCTCCGAGGAACGGGGGACCATTTCCCTGGTCATCAACGGCCGGCTTACCACCAGCCTGGACGAAGTGCGGCTCAAGCGCGTGCTTGGCAAAACCCTGATGGCATCATGAACAAAGGAAACTGGCAGCTGCTGCTGCTCTCCATCGTGTTGTCCGTGGTGGCTTGGTTCTTCGTGTCCGGCCGGGCACGGGTGGATGCCCAGCTGGACCTGCCCGTGCAGTTTGCCGGCGTGCCGGAGAATCTGATCATCCGCGGCGGCCTGCCGAACAAGATCAGCGTGCGGGTGCGCGGACCGCAGGGACTCCTCAAGTCCTTGGATGCCAAGATGCCGCCCGTGTCCATTAATCTGGCCAGCCTCAAGGCCGGCGCCAATGTGGTGGAGCTGCGTCAGGACGCCATCCCCCTGTCCCGCAATTTCGAGATCGTGGACATCCAGCCCCAGCGCCTGACCATCCTGGCAGACCGCTTCGCCGTGCGCACCGTGAACGTGATTCCCCGCTGGGATGCCCTGCTGGAAAAAGACTGGGAACTGCGCACCGCCCTGGTGCAGCCGGAGCTCACGGAACTGCGCGGGCCGGAACAGGTGCTGCAAGGCATTGAATCCGTGGAAACGCAGACCGTGGCCGTGAACGGCACGCGCCCGGGCCTGGTGGAAGAAACCGTGGCCCTGGACCTGCCCGAGGAACTGACGGCCGATCCTTCCGCGGTCCTGGTGCGGCTGCTCTTTGCGGAACGACGGGCCACGCTGCAGTTTTCCGCACCAGTCAGCATCACCAATACATCGCCGTTGCAGGCCACAGTCAAGCCGCAACGGGTGCTGCTCACGGTGGAAGCGCCGGTCTCCATGGTCCGGGACAAGGACTGGCTGAAGGCGATCATCGCGCAGGTGCAGGTGGGGCGCGATGCCCAGCCCGGCAGCCATTCCCTGGCGTATCGCCTGAATCTGCCGGCCGAGGTGCGGGTGTTGGATACCCAGCCCGAGGCCGTGGAGTTGGTGCTGACCGGCACCCCCGCCGAGCCTCTTGTAAATGGCAACCACACCGCGCCGCCTCCGGCGCGACCGTAACCCCCTCGCAACAAGGATTTTTTGGGTCATGAACGCGAAACTTTTCGGAACAGACGGCCTGCGCGGCCAGGTGAACATCTATCCCATGGTCCCCGAAGTGGCCATGCGCCTGGGCCTGGCCGCAGGAACCTACTTCCGCAACGGGTCCAAAAAGCATCGCGCCGTCATCGGCAAGGATACGCGGCTCTCCGGCTATGTGTTCGAGTTCGCGCTGGCCTCGGGGTTGTGCGCCTCGGGCATGGATGTGTTCCTTGTCGGCCCCATGCCCACCCCGGCCATCTCCTTTTTGACGCGCAGCATGCGCGCGGATATTGGCGTGGTCATCTCCGCGTCACATAATCCGTTTATGGACAACGGCATCAAGTTCTTTGACAAGGAAGGCTTCAAGCTGCCGGACGAGGCCGAGGAAGCCATCACCGCCATGGTCCTCAACGAGGACCACCGCTGGAAGTACCCCGCGCCGGAAGACGTGGGCCGCGCCTACAAGGTGGATGACGCCGAGGGCCGCTACAACGTCTTCGTCAAAAACACCATCCCCGGCGATCTGACTCTGGACGGGCTCAAGGTGGTGGTGGATTGCGCCAACGGCGCTGCCTACAAGGTGGCCCCCCTCATTCTGGAAGAACTGGGCGCCCAGGTCATCCGCATGGGCAACAAGCCGGACGGCCTGAACATCAACCGCCAGTGCGGATCCCTGTATCCGGACATGGTGGCCGCCTGCGTGCGGGAGGAAGGCGCGCACCTGGGCATTGCCCTGGATGGCGACGCCGACCGCCTGATTGTGGTGGACGAAAACGGCCGCATCCTCGATGGGGACCAGATCATGGCCATGGTGGCCCAGGACATGATGGACCGGGGCCAGCTCCCCGGCAACAAGCTGGTGGCCACGGTCATGAGCAACATGGCCCTGGAAGTGTTCATGAAGGAACGCGGCGGCACGCTGGTGCGCACCCCCGTGGGGGACCGGCACGTGGTGGAAGCCATGAAGCGCGAAGGCGCCGTCTTTGGCGGCGAGCAGAGCGGGCACCTCATCTTCCTCAATCACACCACCACAGGCGATGGGACCTTGGCCGCCCTGCAGCTGCTGCGCATCATGCAGGAACAGCAGCGCCCGCTTTCCGAACTGGCCCACCTCATTGAGCCGTTCCCGCAGGTCCTGCTCAATGTGCACGTGGAGCGCAAAATTCCCTTTGCCCAGTGCCCGGGCCTGCTGGAGGCCGTGGCCGCGGCAGAAGCCAAGCTGGGAGACAAGGGACGCGTACTGCTGCGGTATTCCGGCACCGAAGCCGTGGCCCGGGTGATGGTGGAAGGGGAACACCGGGATCTGGTGGAGGAGCTGGCCCAGTATCTGGCGCAGGCAGTGGTCGCTCATTTGAAATAAACCCCTTGCCATGGCATGCAGAACTGGTAATGATTGAAGCATAATCTTGCCTGCTGCCGGCCTGGGTGGGCAACAACGCCGCGGCGTTGCATGGCCATGAAGATGCACCAAGAAGGCAACTAAAGAACGACCCAGGGAGTATGGATCATGGAGATTAAGAAGGTGGTCATACCTGTTGCGGGATGGGGAACCAGGTCTCTGCCTGCGACCAAAAACATCCCCAAAGAGATGCTGCCTATCTACAAAAAGCCCGTGGTCCAGTATGTGGTGGAAGAGGCCATGCTTTCGGGCTGCACGGACGTGATCTTCATCAACAACCAGAACAAGAAGATCATCGAGGACCACTTCGACTACAACTTCTCTTTGGAAGAAGTGCTGCAACGCGCGGGCAAGACGGAAATTCTTAAGGAAGTTCGTGCTGTTGCGGAGATGGTGAACATCATTTCCGTGCGCCAGAAGCTGCAGCTTGGCCTGGGCCATGCTGTGCTGTGCGCCAAGGAAGTGGTCAAGAACGATCCCTTCGCCATCATGGTGGGGGACGACATGATGTTCAGCCCCGAGCCGGGCATCAAGCAGCTTATCGAGGTGGCCAAGTCCGAGCGCCTGCCCGTCATCGGCGTCATGGAAGTGCCGCCGGAAAAGGTCAGCCGGTACGGCATCATCAAGGGTGACGAGTTCTCCCCCGGCCTGTTCAAGGTGCGGGACATGGTGGAAAAGCCCAAGCTCAAGGACGCCCCCTCCCGCATGGCTGTTGTGGGTCGGTACGTGCTCACACCGGAGATTTTCGAGCATCTGGAGGCCGTCAAGCCGGGCCATGGCGGGGAAATTCAGCTGACGGACGCCCTGCAGGCCATGGCCCACAAGGGCCGCCTGCTGGCCGTGCGCATGCGGGGCACCCGCTTTGATGCTGGCGACTGGTGCGACTATCTCACCGCCAACATCTACTTTGCCTTGCAGGATGAATCCTTGCGCGACGATCTGATCCATCGCCTCAAGGACCTGCTTACCTGCAGATGACCGGGTGGCGAGTCCTCCGGAGCCTCTCCAGGTGAATGCCCAGCGCGCGGCTCTGCTTTCGCCGCCATTTCTCGCCTATCACTATCGTATTCCAGACACGCCCCCCGCTGCCGGGTTTCTCCCCGGCATGCGGGTGGCGGTGCCGTTGGGCAACACCGTCCGTGCCGCCGTGCTCCTGCCCCAGGACGCCGGCTGGGACACCGCGGCCGGCACTGCATTGACGCCGCCCGAAGGCATCGCCCTCAAGCCGGTGGCCTGGCCCCTGGAACGCGTCCCCCTGTTTTCTGCGGCGCATCTGGATGTGCTGCGCCAACTGGCCCTGCGCCAGGGCATGCTGCTGGGGCAGGTGCTGGCCAGTGTGCTGCCGGCCGGGCTCAAGGTGGCGGACATCCGCTATCGTCTGCAAGGCATCCCGAAACTGCGCAGCCTCCGCATCCGGGACGTGGCCGCGGCCGATGCCGCCCTGCGCCAGACCCTGTCCAGGGCCTGGGAGGCCGGGGCCATGCAGCCCGAGGCCGCCTTCCGCGAAACGCAGTTCTGCTGGCTCTCCCAGGATCCGCCCTGGCCGGTGCGGCCGGCGGCAGTCAATCAGCTCAAAATTCTTGAATACCTCTGGGAGCACGGCCCGGTTCCTGTGCCGGTGCTGCTGGCCGCCCTGGGCGACGGCGTGCGCGAGAGCCTGCGCCGGCTGGTGGATGTGGGGCTGGTGCGACAGGGGCTGGTGCCGCCCGGCCAGCAGGAGGAGGAGATGGATCCCGCCTGCGTGCTGGCCGGTGCGCCGCCGCCGCCGACCCTGAACGAGGAGCAGGCCGCGGCCCTGGCTTCCCTTTCGGAAGCCCTGCACCGTTGGCAGGGCGAGACGCGGCTGCTGTATGGCGTCACCGGCAGCGGCAAGACCACGGTGTATCTGGCCCTGGCCCGGGAGTGCCTGCGGGCCGGGCGGTCCGTGGTGCTGCTGGCGCCGGAAATCGCCCTGGCCTGCAACCTGCGCAGCGCCGCGGCCCAGGCCTTTCCCGAGGCGGAACTCATCTTCCACCACGGGTCCCAGACCCCGGCCCGCCGCGAGGCGCAGTTCCGCAAGCTGGCCGGCAGAGGGGAGGGCGACGCGCCGGTGATCGTGGTGGGCGCGCGCTCGGCCCTGTTTCTGCCCCTGCACGACCTGGGGCTGATTGTCCTGGATGAAGAGCACGACGCCTCCTTCAAGCAGGAGGAGCGCCTGCCGTATCAGGCCAAGGAACTGGGCTATGTCATGGCCCGGCGCTTTGGCGCGCTGCTGTTGCTGGGCTCGGCCACGCCGGACATCAAGTCCTTCCACGCCGCGCAAACCGGGGCGTTGCCCATGGCCGGCCTCACCCGGCGGCATGGCGGGGCGCAGCTGCCGGCCATCGAATTTGTGGACATCAAGGGCCTGTCGTCCTTCGATCAGCTCCTGGCCCCCCAGACCATGGCCATGGTGGAGGAGACTGTCCGCCGCGGCGAGCAGGCCATCATCCTGCTTAACCGGCGCGGGTACGCCCCGGCCATGTACTGCCAGGACTGCGGCCACGTGCTGCGCTGCCCGCAGTGTCAGATCGGCCTCACCTACCACAAGGGCCGCGAGCGCATGCTGTGCCACTATTGCGGCGAGGGCGTGCCCTGGCCCTGCCTGTGTCCGCAGTGCGGCGGCATCTCGTTTCTGCCCCTGGGCGAAGGCACCCAGCGCATGGAGGAGGTTCTGACCCGGCACCTGGGGCGCGATACCACGGTGCTGCGTCTGGATCGCGACGCCGCCCGCCGCCCCGGCCGGCTGGAAGAGATCCTGTCCGCCTTTGCCCGCAAGGAAGCCCAGGTGCTGGTGGGGACGCAGATGCTTTCCAAGGGGCACGACTTCCCCGACGTGACCCAGGTGGTGGTGGCCGATGCGGACATGGGCCTGAACCTGCCGGATTTTCGCGCCGCGGAACGCACGTTTCAGCTGCTGATGCAGGTCTCGGGCCGGGCCGGCCGGGGCGACAAGCCCGGCCGTGTGGCCATCCAGACGCGGGATGCCTCGCACTACTGTTTCGAGCATCTCAAGACGCACGACTACCAGGGGTTCTTCGAGGAGGAACTCGCCCGGCGCAAGAAGTGGCGCTATCCGCCCTTTGTCAAGCTGGGGCTGGTGCGGGTCAGCTTTCCCGCGGAATGGGAGGGCCACGCCGCCGCCCTGGCCGCCCTGGCCGGCCGTTCCCGCGAGGCCGGCCGCGAGCACGGCGTCCAGGTCATGGGCCCTGCGCCTGCGCCCCTGCCCATGCTTCAGGGCCGCAAACGTTTTCATCTGCTGTTCAAGGGCGAGGACTGGAGCCGCCTGCGCGCCGTGTTCGCCGCCCTCAAACCCCTGCAGGACGACACCCTGCGCCTGACCCTGGATCTCGACCCCCTGGACATGATGTGAGAGGGGATGCACGAAGCACAATAGGGATAATCCCCCCTCGCGCGCCCTCCTGGCGCACTGCCCGGTGCCGCCGCCGCCCACACAAGGCCTGACGCGGAACCGGAATCACCCACTTGCTTTTTGGAGTCTTCCCATGTCGCACACGCCCCGTTGGGACCTCGGCTCGTACTTCCCGACCTTCGACGGCCCCGAATACCGCGCCCATCTGGCCACTCTGCAGGCCGATCTGGACCGCCTGAACACCCTGGCCGAGGCGCTTGCGCCGGTGTCACAGGGCACCCTGGATGCCTGGGTGGAATTTCTGCTGCTGGACGAGGCCGTGCTGGCGGACTATTCGCACATGGCCTCCTACCTGGGCTGCCTGACCGCGGCGGACAGCCTGAATGAGGCCTACAAGCAGGCCCAGGCCGGCTTTGCCCGCTTTGGCGCGGCATACAAGAAGGTCTTCGCCCCGGTGCTGGATGCCCTGCGCACCACGCCGGACGACATGCTGCAGGCCCTCATCGCCCGGCCGGAGCTGGACGGCGCCGCGCACTTTATCCGTCAGCTCAAGGAGGAGGCCGGCCGGACCATGGCGCCCGAGCTGGAGCGTCTGGCCGCGGATCTGGCCGTGGATGGCATCTCGGCCTGGGGCCGGCTGTACAACGAGGTCAGCGGCCGGCTGACCTTCCGCATGCCCGGCCAGGACGCGCCCGTGCCCATGGCCCAGAAACGCAGCCTGCTGGAGGATCCCGATCCGCAGATCCGCAAGCAGGCCCTGGAGCAGTCCAACCAGGCCTGGGAGGAGGTGGCCCATGTGGTGGCTGCGTCCCTGAACGCCATCGCCGGCACGCGGCTCACCCTGAACAGGCGGCGGGGCATCGAATCCATTATTGATGTGGCCCTGTTCGATGCCGGCATGGAACAGCGTGACCTGGACGCCATGTGGCAGGCGGTGGAAGAACACCTGCACCTGCCCTGGGACTGGATGCGCCGCAAGGCCCGCTGCCTGGGCCGGGAGCAGCTTGGCTTCCAGGATCTGCTGGCGCCCATCCCCCAGGCCGAAAGCCGCATGTACGAATGGGATGATGCCGTGGGCACGATGCTCGGAGCCTTTGACCGCGGCTATCCCGCCCTGGCCGGCTTCTGCCGGCAGATGCTGGCGGCGCAGCGTGTGGAGGCGGAAAAACGGCCCGGCAAGCGGCCGGGCGCCTTCTGCACCACGTCCCTCAGGAGCCGGGAATCCCGCGTGTTCATGACCTTCGGCGGCCGGCACGGCGATGTGCAGACCCTGGCCCACGAGCTGGGCCACGCCTTCCACGGCCACACCCTGGCCCAGACGCGGCCCCTGGCCAGCATGTATCCCATGACTCTGGCCGAAACTGCCTCCACCTTTGCCGAACGCCTGCTGCAGGATGCCATCCTGGCCGATCCCGCCGCCCCGGCCGGGCAGAAGCTGGGCATCCTGGCCTCGCGCTGCGACGATGCCGCCATCTTCCTGTGCGACATCCGCATGCGCTACCTGTTTGAGAAAGCCTTCTATGACGAGCGCGCCGCCGGCGAAGTCCCGGTTTCCCGCCTGGCTGACCTGATGCTCGCCGCCCAGAACCAGGCCTTTGCCGACACCCTGGCCCCTGCCGAGCGCGACCCGCTCTTCTGGGCCTCCAAGCTGCATTTCTACATCACCGGCGTGTCGTTTTACAACTTCCCGTACACCTTCGGCTATCTCCTGAGCCTCATCCTCTGCGAGCGCGGCCGGGCCAAGGGTGCGGCCTTTTATGCCGAATACGAGGCCTTCCTGCGCGATACCGGCTCGGGCAAGGCTGCGGCCGTGGTCCGCCGCACCCTGGGCGACGACATCGGCCAGCCCGCCTTCTGGGCCGAGGCCATGACCGCCATCGCTCGCGATCTGGAGGAAATGCGCCGCCTGCTGGCAGCGATGGAGGCCTAGAGCACGTTGTTTTTGAAAAGAACTCTCGTGGGGAGAACCTGTTGCAAAAGGGTTCCCCTCTCGCAATGCCCTTTTTCAAGAGTAAAATGCTCTAGACACCGAAGGGATTTCCCCGCCCCCTTTCCGTGCAGGGGGGCGGGGTCCCCGGTGTCCGTGTTGTGGTTCCCCCGTGATCATTTTTCAGGAGCGTTCTGTGTCTTTCTATCCTGCCTCGCCCGTGGAGCTGGTGCTGTTCGAGCCGGAAATTCCGCCCAACACGGGCAATATCGCCCGGCTGTGCGCTGCCACGCAGACGCGGCTGCATCTCATTGAGCCCCTGGGCTTTTCCATTGACGATCGCCAACTCAAACGCGCCGGGCTGGATTACTGGCCCAGCGTGCCCCTGGCCGTATGGCCCGACTGGGAGTCGTTCCGCCGGCTGATGCAGGGCCGGCGGCTTGTGGGCACGTCCAGCCGCACGGGCGACACATACTGTCGCTTCCCCTGGCAGCCTAGGGATGTCATCGTGCTGGGGCCGGAAACCCGCGGCCTGCCCGCGGCGGTGCAGGCGGAACTGTCGGCCATGGTGCGCATTCCGGTGTACGACACAGTGCGCAGCCTGAATCTGTCCACCGCGGCGGGCGTCCTGCTGTACGAAGCCTTGCGGCAAACGGCCTGGATGCCCGGCGAGATATTGTGACAAATGCGTGTCAATTGTGTGACAATTGCACAGCTGGCACGGCAATGGCGGGGAAATGTCGCCAGGCCGGGAATTTGTCACACGTTCGTCACAGTGCAACCATGCTTTCGTCACCTGACGCGTGATTTATACTGACCGAATATCCCTGGAGGATTCCATGCAGAAAGATGTGGTGCTCATCGTGGAAGACGATGAAGACATCTTGCAGCTCCTTACCTATAACCTGGAGAATGCAGGATTCGAGGTCCTGACCTCCGCCGACGGGTATGAAGGCATGAACCTGGCGCGGCGGCACAACCCGAATCTCATTCTGCTGGATATCATGCTGCCCAATGTGGACGGCTTCGAGGTGTGCAAGGAACTCAAGCGGCGGCCGGAAACTGCCGGCATTCCCGTGATCATGCTCACCGCCAGGGGGGAGGAAGTCGACCGCATTGTGGGGCTGGAGCTGGGCGCGGACGATTACGTGGTCAAGCCCTTCAGCCCGCGGGAACTGCTTTTGCGCATCCGGGCCATCATGAAGCGCGTCAAAAGCGAAGAGACCTACCGCACTCAGTGGCGCAAGAACGGTCTGGTGGTGGATCTGGAAGCGCACAAGGCCGTGGTGGACGGGGTGGAAATGCAGCTCACGGCCACGGAATTCAAGCTGCTGGCCGAGCTGGTCAAGCGGCAGGGCCGGGTGCAGACGCGCGATCAATTGTTGAATACTGTCTGGGGCTACGAGTTCGAAGGGTATGCCCGCACTGTGGATACGCATATCCGCCGTCTGCGCCAGAAGCTGGGGCCTTACGCCAAGTACGTGGAAACCGTGCGCGGCGTGGGGTATCGCTTCAAGGAATAGGGCGGCGACTGGGCCATGGACTTGGGGGCGGGCATGTCCTTTCGGACCCGATTATTCATTGCGTTTCTGCTGGTGGTGACCCTGGGCGTGCTCTTGCCGGCCGGGCTGTACCAGTGGTTGCACCTGCGGGAATTTGCGCAGGAAATGAAGGTGGACGCCCGCTTTGCCGCGGCCGTGGCCGCGGATGTGCTGCAGCATGAGGCCGCCGGGACGGATGCGGACGGCGTGCGCCGGCGCATGGACGACTTTGCCCGGGCCTCGCATCTGTATGTGCGCGGGGTGAACGCCTCCGGAGAATTGTGGCTGGAGGCCACCGCCGGCACCGTCGCCTCCTCGGGGGGGGCCGGGGATGGCCTGCGGGGCAGGCTGGATGCGCTGTTGCAGCAGCCGGCCAGTGTGCGCGCGTTTCAGGATACCGGAGTCTTGCAGCAGGGCGATGCCGCCTTTGCCCGCGTGGCCCTGGATCTGACACCGCAGGACCCGGCCGTGCCCGCCGCCGGCTGGCTGCTGGTGGGCATGGTGCACCCCGAAGCCAGGGCCCGGCTGGACAGCATCCTTCTTATCATGGGTTGCGCCGCCGTCTCCGCGGGTATCCTGGCCCTGGGCTTTCGCATGGCCATGGTCCGCTGGCTCTGCGGCCGCCTGGAAGAAACCGCCGCCGTGGCCCGGGCCATCGGCGCAGGGGATCTCAAGCGTCGCGCCCCGCGGTATGACAGCAAGGAGCTGGACGATCTGGCCATGGCGGTCAATCGCATGGCAGACGGCATCGCGGCACAGATCCGCACCATCACCGAGCAGAAGACCCAGCTGGAAACCGTGCTCAACTCCATGCGCGAGGGCGTGCTGGTGATCGACAAGAAATGTCGCATCACCGCGGTGAACCGCGCCATGCGCGATATTTTTCCCGATGCGGAGCAGGCCGTGGGCCGCAGCCCGCTGGAGGTCATTCTGTCGCCGGAGTTGCAGCAGGCCTGCGAGGAGACGGTGGCCTGCACCGCAGGCAGGCAGGCGTCGCGGTCGTTCCAGATCGAACCCATGCGGGACAAGGTGTACGACGTGACCATGACCCGCCTGCGCAGCGTGGACGACGCCTCCGGCGAGGACTGCCTTGGCGCGGTGGCCGTGTTCCACGACATCAGCCCCCTGACCCGGCTGGAACGGGTGCGCCGGGACTTCGTGGCCAACGTGTCCCACGAGCTGCGCACGCCCCTCACCAGCATCAAGGGCTATGCGGAAACCTTGCTCCTGGGCATGGAGGAGGAGGGCGGGAACGGCCAGGGCGATATGCCGGCCCAGGGCGGCGCGGCCTCGGCCCGCAAGAACTTTCTGGAAATCATCCTCAAGCATGCCAATCATATGACCAAGATGGTCAACGATCTGCTGCACCTGGCCCGGCTGGAAAGCGGGGAGCGGCAGTTCGAGTTCCGCATGGTGAACGCGGCGGAGGCCTTTTCCCAGGCGTACAAGGAATGCCTGCATCTGGCGGAGACGTCCGGCCTGGCGGTGCGCAACCTGCTGCCGGCCGAGGGCGTGGCCGTGCATGCGGATCAGACCCGGCTGGTGCAGGTGTTCCGCAACCTGCTGGAAAACGCCTTCAAGTACGGCGCGCCCAGCGTTCTGGATGCTGGATCCCCTGGATCCCCTGGTCTGCCCGGCAAGCCCGGCGCTACGGGCGAAGGCCCGCGGGGCGAGGTGTGCGTGTACTGCCAGGAGCGCGGCGGCGATGTGGTGTTCTCCATCAAGGATCAAGGTCCCGGCATCCCCAGGGCGGACCGCGAGCGGGTGTTCGAGCGATTTTACCGGGTGGAGAAGCACCGGCAGAAGCACAAGGCCGGATCCTCCGGACTCGGTCTGGCCATCGTGCGGCATATTGTGGAAAAATCCAGGGGGGCCATCTGGGTGGAAAGCCCAGTGGAGGACGGCCACGGGACCATCTTTTCCTTCACCCTGCCCAAGGCGCCGCCGGCGCATGACGAATAGTTGGCGGGAAACGGTCACGCAGGCGTCACGTCCGTCTGCTAGGCATACGAACCTTGCCTTGGTTTCCCTATCATCATGTGCCCCGTACGGCACTGCATTGCAGCAGAGGACGAGACATGGCCACAGAGAAGCGGGCGAAGATGCACAGCGCGAATCTGGACTTCTATTACGGGGACTTCAAGGCCCTGCATGACGTCACCCTTGAGTTTCTGGAACACGAGGTCACGGCGCTCATCGGCCCGTCAGGGTGTGGCAAGTCCACGTTCCTGCGCTGCCTGAACCGCATGAACGACCTCATTCCCGGCATCCGGGTGGAAGGCAGCGTGCTGCTGGACGGGGACGACATCTATGCCGGCAGGATGGATGTGGTGGAACTGCGGCGGCGGGTGGGCATGGTGTTCCAAAAGCCCAATCCCTTCCCCAAATCCATCTTCGAAAACGTGGCCTACGGGCTGCGGGTGAACGGCGTGAAGGACAAGGCCTTTATCCAGCAGCGCGCGGAAGAGAGCCTCAAGCATGCCGCACTGTGGGATGAAGTGAAGGACCGGCTGCACACCTCGGCCCTGGGGCTTTCCGGCGGGCAGCAGCAGCGGCTGTGCATTGCCCGGGCCCTGGCGGTGGAGCCGGAAATCCTGCTCATGGACGAGCCGGCCTCGGCCCTGGATCCCATCGCCACGCAGAAAATCGAAGAGTTGATTCACATCCTCAAACAGTATTACACCATCATCATCGTCACGCATTCCATGCAGCAGGCGGCGCGCGTGTCGGACATCACGGCATACTTTTACATGGGCAAGCTCATCGAGGCAGGACCGACGGAAACCATGTTCACCCGGCCCAAAAACAAGCAGACAGAAGACTACATCACCGGCCGTTTCGGCTAGCCGTGCCGTGGGCTGCCGCCTGCGAGCGCCCCCCCGGCCTCCCCGGACCCCCCGTCAAGGACGCATTCCTATGAGCGTAAGACGACACCTGGATACCGATCTCACCCACCTGCGGCTCAAGGTGCTGGAAATGGCCGCCTACACGGAAAAGGCCCTGGACTGCGCCTTGCGGGCGCTGCTGGAGCGCGATTCCTCCCTGGCCCAGCAGGTGATCGATCGCGATGCCCAGATCAATCAGCTGGAGTGCGACATCGATGAGGAAAGCCTGCGCATGCTGGCGCTTTCCCAGCCTGTGGCCGGGGATTTGCGGTTCATCGTCGGCTGCATGCGCATCATCGTCAATCTGGAACGTATTGGCGACGAAAGCGTGAACATTGCCGAGCGCGCGCTCATCCTGGCCCACCGGCCGCCGTTGCCGTTCAACCACATGCTGGAGGAGCTGGCCGGCATTTCCCTGGAGATGCTGCGCAGCTGCATCAAGGCCTTCAAGGACGATGATGCCGAGCTGGCCGACGCCGTGTGCGATCAGGATTCCCGCGCCAACGAGCTGGATTTGTCCATCCTCAAGCGGCTCATCGATTTCATGCTCAAGGAGACGGCCGGCATCGAACGCTCGGTGCACACCGTGCTGGCCTCCCGCAGCCTGGAGCGCTGCGCGGATCTCTCCACCAATATTGCGGAAAGCGTCATCTTCATCGTCAAGGGCGTGGATGTGAAGCACCGCTGCAACAGAATTTAACGCAACAGTGTGCCGGCCGTGTTGTCTTTTCCAGTGGCTGAGACTACTCTGTACATTCTGGATGCTGCCGCCTTTGCGTGCGGCGTCCATTGAACCATCCTCACCTCAAAGCGCAAGGAGCAGGCCGTGAACACGATGCCCGCCATGCCCGTGCAACACAAGCGGAAGCTGGAACTGATGATGACCCGGGACGAGGCCGCCAGCTTCCTGGCTGCCCTGGCCAAGGGGCTGGAAAGCGGCTCCCTGGCCGTGGGTCAGTCTGGCCTGGACATCCAGGGCTTCAAGAGCCTGTCCGTGTCCTTCAAGAGCCACCCGGACGGCTTGTACGCCAAGATCAAATGCAAGTTCCCCAAACCGGAGGGCCCATGCGCCTGCCCGGCCTGCACTGATCCGCAGGTTCAGGGGGAAGGCGCGCCGGCCGCGGTGTGCGTCAAGAGCGGGGGCAAGTACGGCTCCCTGAAAAAACGGATGAAGAGCCAGTTCAAGAGCATCATGGAGTCCCTGGCCCAGGGCGTGCTGCCCGGCCTGGAGCTGGTGGAAGCCTTTGCTGCGGACGGCGAGCGCATGTGCGCCTTCCCTGGCAAGGGCGACGAGTTCTACCCGGTGTATCTGGAAAAGAACGCCGCCTTCCTGGCCGCGGTGCAGGCCGGGGACGTGGCTGCCGCCCGGCTGTTGGCCGGGGAGCTGGACCAGCTGAAGCACGACTGCCATGATCGCTACAAATAAATGAGGAGCAGCACACCCATGGGCAAAACCCATATGGAGCTGGTGCGTGCAGATGCCGCTCCCGATGCGCATGCCGACGCCACGGCCCTGGCCTGCGCCCCCACCGTGGACCTGGCCCTGGTGGATCGTGAGCCATCAGAAGAGGATGTGCGCCGGTTCTTTTCTCTCATCGATACCCGCCTCACCCCGGAACAGGAGGCGCGCATCGTCACGCCGCCGGCCACCTACCCGCGGCAGCAGGAAGTCCTGGCTGTGCACTGGCATCCGGAGTACGTGCCCTTTCCCCTCCTGGAGCAGCGCCTGGAGACGTTGTACCCCAATGCGCGGGAAAAACTCATCATCCCCACGCAGCACAATGTCATGCTCACCTGGGGGGACTATGCCGGCGTGGAGGTGGACTGCTACTCCAGCGGCTTCAACCGCAAGGTGCAGCTGTTGCTGCACTTCAAGGCGGAAAATCTGGACGAGCGGGCGCATACCCTCAACGCCATGCTGGCGCACACCCTCAAGTACCGCGGCTCCCAGCTCTTTGAGTTGCTGGACGCCCTGATCCTGGACTCCCAGGAAGAGATCCGCCAGCGCGCCGCCGGCGAAAGCGGGGCCGACGAAGCCCTGGTGGAGTTCTGCGGCATCCAGGCCGCCAAGCTCAAGCAGCTGGTGGAAACCCACTGGAACGACGTGCCCGTGGACATGATCAAGAACAAGCTGGTGCGCAACTGGCTGGACATGCTGCGGGAGTACTACGGGGATCGCTTCATCGCCCGCTGTCAGACCTACGTGAAGCAGGTGAAGATGCAGGTCAAGGAGCGGTTCTCCCTGAGCTATTTCTACCGGGCATCAGAAGTTATCGAGGAAGCCCGCAGCCTGGGGGCCGGGGTGGTCATTCCGCATCCCGAGCAGTTCTGGCCCATCCTGCTGGCTGGCTACGATGTGGACGGCTACGAGGTCTGGAATCCGCAATCCCTGGAGTACACGGAATTCCTCATCACCGTGGTGCACCGCCAGAACCGTTCCCGCTGCCGGACGGAACGCCAGCTGCTGGTCTTCATGGGCGACGACTGCCACATGAGCGAGAAGCTCAAGGAGCCAGCCAGCCAGGATCCGGAAAAAACCGCCCGGGAAGTGGGCCTGCAGCCACCCTGGGAAGACATGCGCATCCGCAAAAGCCTCATTGTCGCCGGCATGGACCGCCATGCCGTCATCGCCGAGTACGCAGACAGGCTCGGCTAGCCATTCACCACATCCGCCGTGACGGAGGACGCCATGAGCGAAGACAAGACCTTCAAACACGAAAGCATGCAGGATACGGCCTCCATCCTGGCGTATCTGGACGCCCTGCGCGAGAGCTTCGCCAGGGGGGCCCTGGTGCTGACTTCCAAGGACAAAGAGCTGGTGCTGCAGCCCAAGGGGTTGATCCGCTTCGATATCGAAGCCAAACGCAAGGACTCCCATCGCAAGCTGACCCTGAAGTTCTCCTGGAAGGATTGCGAGGAACCCATGGACGACGCCGAGGATCTGACCATCGAGGCCCGTTCCGAAGACGTTGTTCGCTAGGGCATTTTACTTTTGAAAAAGGACACTCGAGAGGGGAAACCTTTTTGC
>NC_022444.1:224639-315359 GCF_000468495.1 Megalodesulfovibrio gigas DSM 1382 = ATCC 19364 | reverse complement strand
AATTGTGGGTAATCAGGAAGATAAATTGCCCTAAACGGCCGTTCACGTTCACAGGGAAACCACAGGCAGGGAATTTGTGGAACGCATTCTCCTTCGGGAAGGCATCGCCGAGAACCTCCGCTTCATGGTCCTGGAAGTGACCAAGCAGGTGGAGAATACCAAAAAGGCGCTGGACCACTATGACCAAAAGATCATGGACTCCATCGCCAGCCGCGACGACTACATCGATAATCTCAAAAGCGTCGTGGAAAACAAGTGCTTCACCGCCATCCACACCCAGCGCGCCCAGGACAAGCGCGCCGTGGACCTGGTGCGCGCTGCCAACACCGTGGCCAACAACCTGGAGCGGGTGGGGGACTTTGCCGTCTCCATCGTCGGACAGATCAAGTACCTGAAAAGCCAGAGCTTCATCCAGCGTTACGACTATCCCCGCTTTTTCCGGGAAGTGCTGGACGCCCTGGACATGGTGTACCAGGCGGTGGTGAAGCAGGATCTTTCCCTGGCCTTCAAGATCTGCCGCGCGGAAAACACCCTGGACATGCTGTACAAGGTGCAGTTCGACCGCATTCTGTATGAGCTGCGCAGCGGCAAGGAAACGGAAAACCTCATCACCTCGCACCTCATCCTGCGCTACCTGGAACGCATGGGTGATGCCATTCTCAACATCGGCGAGGCAATCATCTTTGCCGCCGTGGGCGAGAAATTCAAGATCCGCCAGTACCACGCCCTGAAGGAAACCCTGGCCCTCTCCGGCATTGATACGCCCATCAGCGATGTGGAATTCCATTCCATCTGGGGCACCCGCTCGGGCTGTCGCATCGGCTACGTGCCCAGCGCCGCCCAGGCTCCCGAGGAAGGCGGGGAAGGCGAGGACGCCAGCCGCAAAAAAGCCAGCGCGGGCGTGCTCTTCAAGGAAGGCAACAAGAAGAAGCTCCTGCAGGAGATGGAAAACATCATGCGCTGGGAGTCCATCCTGCCGGGGCTGCCGCCGCGCGTGCTGGCCCACCAGGAAGACGCCACCCAGGCCTCCCTGCTCATCGAGTTCCTGGGCGGCTGCAACTTCCAGGATGTGGTGCTCACCGGGGATCCGGAAGTGGTCAAGAACGCCTTCTTCCTCATCACCGAAACCCTGGGCAACATCTGGGATCAGACCCTGGCGGAAACCCAGGCCCGCTCCCACTTTATGGAGCAGCTCAGGGGCCGCCTGGACGACGTGTTCCGGCTCTATCCGTCCCTGGATACGCCGCCCATGTACGTGGGCAACCTGGAAGTGCCGACCATTGCCGCCCTCATTGATGAGGCCCAGGCCATCGAGGAAACCTTGCTGGCCCCCTACACCGTGTTCATCCACGGCGATTTCAACTGCAACAACATCGTCTACGATCACGAAACCCAGCGCGTGCATTACATAGACCTGCACCGCTCCAAGCAGGCCGACCCGCTGCAGGACATCTCCGTCTTCCTGCTGTCCAATTTCCGGCTGCCTCTTTTCGATGCCCACCTGCGCGCCCGACTCAATAGCGTCACAATGGCCATGTATCACTTCGCCAAGGAATATGGCCTCAAACACGGGGACGCATGTTTTGAGGCGCGGTTGGCCATCGGCCTGGCCCGCAACTTCATCTCTTCCACGCGGTTCGAGCTCAATCCCAAGTTCGCCAGGGAGCTGTTCCAGCGCGGGCGGTACCTGTTGATGAAGATTGCGGCGCACAAGGGCCGGCCCTGGGAGGAATTCTCGCTCCCCGAACAGGTGCTTGTGTACTGAGGCAGGCCCGTCACCATTTTGCAACCACGGCGGTCCCCGCCGCCGCATGGCAGGTTTCAAGGAAGGATAGGTCATGAAAAAAATCGCGGTCATCGGCATTCCCGGAGGCTGGTCTTCGGAACTGCTGGCAGACACGGTGGCGAAGAAAACCGGGTTCCGCGCCCTGGTGGAACTCAAGGATTGCGCGCTGGACCTTGAACGCGGCGAGATGTTCGACGCCAAGGTCAAGCTGCACGAGATGGACGCCATCATCGTCAAAAAGGCCGGGCGGTACTATTCGCCCCATCTCATTGACCGCCTGGAGATGCTGCGCTACCTGCGGCAGCGGCGCAATATCCCCATTTTTTCCGACCCCGAGCGCATCATCCGGGTCCTGGATCGCCTGACCTGCACCGTGACCCTGGCCGCCAACGACATCCCCATGCCGCCCACGGCCATCACCGAGGACCCCGATCAGGCCCTGGCCTTTGTGGAACGCTACGGCCGCGCCGTGTTCAAGCCCCTGTACTCCACCAAGGCCCGGGGCATGGAAGTCATCGAGGCCGGGCCCGCCGCCCGGCACGAGATCGAAGGCTTCCACGAAACCAACCAGGTGATGTACCTGCAGCGCATGGTTTCCCACATCGGCATGGACCTGGGCGTGACCTTCCTGGGCGGGGAGTATCTGGCCACCTACGCCCGCAAAGGCAGCGGCGAGAGCTGGAACACCACCACCCGCTCCGGCGGCAAATACGTGCCCTACGAGCCGAGCAAGGAAATCATCGACCTGGCCCACCGCGCCCAGTGCCTCTTCAACCTGGATTTCACCTGCGTGGACATCGTGGAAACCAACGAAGGCCCCATGTGCTTCGAAGTCTCCGCCTTCGGCGGGTTCCGCGGCCTGCAGGAAGCCAACAACATCGACGCCGCAGACCGCTACGTCGACTACGTGCTGGGGAGGATCGGCGCATGATTCCCACCGTGCAACAGCTTGTGGATGCCGTGCTGGCCGAGACCCAGACGCCGCACACCCTGTTCCTGGCCTTCGGGCATTACGTGGCCGAGGTGCGCTCCAATCATGCGCCCCTCATCGAGACCCTGCGCAGCTACTACCGCGACTTCCTGACCGAGCCGGCTACGCCCCAGGCCGTCATTCATGCCGTGGAGGCCACCCCCCTGGAACCGGTCGCCCTGGCCGCCCAGGGCCTGGACTTCGCCGCCAAGCAGCCGGACCCGGGCAAGACCAAGATCAAGGAAGAATTTCTGGATCTTCCCGATGGCCGGCTGGTGCGCAAGCGCCTCACCGGGCTGCTGTTCGCCTTCGGGGCCGGGCGGCATCTGGCCCTGGGGCCCTGCCTGCAGAACGACAACCAGATCGTCAACTTCATCAACAACCGCTTCATTGAATACTGCCTGGACGGCGGCAGCCTGCTCTTCCATGCCGCGGGTGTGGCCCGGCACGGCCAGGGCCTGGCCCTGGCCGGGTTCTCGGGCATGGGCAAGTCCACCCTGGCGCTGCACATCATGCGCCGGGGCACGCAGTTCGTCTCCAACGACCGGCTGATGGTCAAGGGCGGAGAACCGTACGACGATCCCGCCACCGGCATCTCCATGTTCGGCGTGGCCAAAATGCCGCGCATCAACCCCGGCACCATCCTCAACAATCCGGACCTGACGTCCGTGATGACCGAGGAGGAGCGCGAGGAGTTCGAATCCCTGCCCCTGGACGAGCTCTGGAGCCTGGAGCACAAGTACGATGCCTTCATCGACGAGTGCTTCGGCCCCGGCAAGTTCATCCTGGCCTCGGCCATGAGCGGGCTGGTGCTGCTGAACTGGAAGCGCGACGGCGGGCCGTTGAAAATTGCCCAGATAGATCTGGCCTCCCGCGACGACCTGATGCCCGCCTTCATGAAGCCGGCCGGCCTGTTCTACGGCCCAGGCAAGGAAACGCCCTACACCATGGAAGCCTACCGCGACCTGCTGGCCCGGTGCCCGGTGTATGAACTCAGCGGCGGCGTGGATTTTGACGCCGCGGCCGACTGGTGCGCCTCCCTGATCAAGTAGCCCTGCCGCGTTTCGCTCATCCTGTGCGCGCCGTCCGTTCCGTCCTGCGGGGCGGGCGGCGCGTCTCCACTGCCTCCCCTGGGGAGCAATTCATGCAACGCATCCAAATTACGCATCATATCAATGTGCCGGACCCGGTGAAGGTGGCGCGCTACCGCACGGCCCCGCACCTGGGCCCGCGCGTGCTCTTCTTTTCCGGCGGCACAGCCCTGAAGACCCTCTCCCAGGAACTCATCAACTACACCCACAACTCCATCCACATCATTACTCCCTTCGATTCCGGCGGCAGCTCGGCGGAAATTCGCAAAAATTTCAGCATGCTGGGGGTGGGGGATATCCGCAACCGGCTCATGGCCCTGGCGGACCGCTCCCTGAAAGGCAACCCGCAGATTTTCGATCTCTTTGCCTACCGCTTCCCCAAGGACGCCGAACCCGCCGACCTGCGCGAGCGCCTGCGCAAGCTCATCGAAGGCAAGGACCCCCTCGTCACCCGCATCCACGATCCCATGCGCAAGCTCATCCGCAGCCACTTGCGGTTCTTTTCCGAGCGCATGCCGGACAACTTCGAGCTGCGCGGCGCGTCCATCGGCAACCTGATTCTGACCGGCGGCTACTTCAACTACAGCCGGCACATCGATCCGGTCATCTATCTCTTTTCCAAGCTGGTGGAGGCCCGCGGTGCGGTGCGGCCGGTGATCAACATGGATCTGAACCTGGCTGCGGAACTGGCGGACGGGTCGGTGATTCCCGGGCAGCACAACATCACCGGCAAGGAGGCCGCGCCCCTGGCCAGCCCCATCAAGCGGCTGTTCCTCACCCGGGAGCGCGATCCTCGCGAGGATGGCCTGCCTCCGGAAGAGGTGGAACCGCCGATGGTGCGCCGCAAGGTGTCAGACCTCATCAAGACGGCGGAAATAATTTGTTATCCCATGGGCAGTTTCTATTCCAGCCTCATCGCCAACCTGCTCCCGCGCGGCGTGGGTACGGCCATTGCGGAGGCCCAGTGCCCCAAGGTGTATGTGCCAAACCTGGGCAACGACCCGGAAATGCTGGGCATGGGGCTGTTCGATGCCGTGCGCACCTTGCTGTTTTATCTGGAAAAGAGTTGCAGCCAGAGCATCGCGCGTGATCGGCTGCTGAACTTTGTGCTCATCGACACCAAACGCGGCAAGTACCCGACGCCTTTGCATCTGGAGAAAATCCGCCGCTTTGGCGTGGAAGTGCTGGATGTGGAGCTGGTGACGGAGCAGAGCGCGCCGTATCTGGACCCGAACAAGGTCATTGAGCATGTGCTGAGTCTGGTGTGATGCCAGCGCTGCTGTCGCGCATGTCACTTTTGAAACAGGACGTTGCGAGAGGGGAAACCTTTTTGCAAAAGGTTNAGAAAGGTTTTCCCCCGACAGTTCTTTTCAAAAGTACATTGCTCTAGCGATTTCCCGGAGCCGGCCCGTCGTCCACATCATCCAGTTCGTCCGGATCGTCCGCAAACTGGTTTTTGGGCTGGTAGTCCTGGTTGAATTCGGGGCGATAGTCCTGGTAGCCGGAGCGCGGCGGCCGAATCAGCAGGCCGCTGCTGTCGCGGTAGTCGGCAGGACGATCGCTGCGGTAGTCGGCAGGACGATCGCTGCGGTAGTCGGCAGGACGATCGTTGCGCATGTCGGGTCTGGCGTCGGGCCTGACGTCTGGTCTGGCATCGGGCCTGGCATCAAGCCTGGAAGGCTCGCGGAACAGCTCGATTTCGTCGCGGATATCATCGAAATAGATGACATTGGACGCCACGTCGAACAGCTCGCGGGCCAGCTGATCCTTCCAACTGATGATCTCCACGCGAATGCCCAGGTTCAGGATGTAATGGACGCATTCGTAGAGGTCGCCGTCGCCGCTCATGAGGATGGCCGTGTCGTAGCCTTTGTTCAGGGCCAGGATGAGCATCTTGGTGGCAATGCCCACGTCCACGCCTTTTTCTTCAATCATGGCGCGGGTGTGTTGGCAATTGCGGCAGGTGGAGGTATACGTCCTGGGCTCGTAAAGCTTCACGTGCCAGTGCAGCTGGCTGCGTACGAAGTGGTAGAAGGCTTCCGAGCTGGAAGCGGCGGGCATGTCCCGCTCGGTCTGCATCATGGCCGTGCCGAAGAGGTACGTCTGCCAGACGGGGCCGCCTTTTTCGATGAACTCCTGCAATTTTTTCCAATCGATACGCCAGCCGGCCTTACCGACGCCGCGATAGATATTTGCGTTGTCAATAAAGGAGATGGTTTTCCCTCGGGGGTATGGCATGCAATGTCCTTTCTGATGGTGATGATGCGGTGTGCAGACATAAGTGGTGAAAGCCGAATCATCCTAATATACATGGCTTTGCAGCGGGCATCAAGATTGCGGGGCCAGGGGCGCAATGTCCCGCGGCCTCGGCTGGCAGTGCGGGTGCAGGGCCACACTGCGATTTATCTATTGCAACACATTGAAAATGCTGCAATGACAGAACAGTAGCCAGTGCAATGCCGCAAGGGAGCCTCCACATGCATGAACAAATGTCCATCAAAAAACAGGAGCGCGCTGCCGGCGAGTTCGGCGCGCTGGATCTTGGCGCCGCCGCCGCCAGTTATCGAAACTATCTCAATACGTTCCAGATAGATGCGCCCCTGGCGGCATCCTTCATCAACCGTGTGCTGGCAGAAGGCCCCATGCAGCTGCCGCCCCGGGTGGCGAGGCTGTTCGAGCAGGCCGTCAAGGCGGCGGTGCAGTTGTCGCCCTTCGATCCGGACATCCTGCACATCGGCGGGCAGACCGGGCTGTTCCCCAATATCGAGACCGTGCGCAAGGTGCTGCTGGCCACCAATCCCGAGCCGCAGGTGTATGAGGAGGTCCGCCACGCCCTGTTCAAGCATCATGCGGAAGACATCCGCAAGATCTGCCAGGGCATGCTGACCCGGCACCCCATGGCCGTGGTGTTTGCGGATCTGCTCCTGCGGGTGGATCTCTACGAGGGCCGCGCGCCGGATCCGCTCCTGCAGCGTTTTCAGTGTCCCAGGGTGCTGGCGCCGCTCTGGGAGAAACGACGCTTCGACCATTTCGCCACCATGGGGGACGACGCCAACGCCCTGCCCCTGTGGGAGCGGGTAGCGCCCCTGGCCCAGGGCGATTCCTTCACCCTCAGCCGCGCGGCGGAACTGTGGCGGCGGCAGGGCGATCTGGATACCTGCCTGGAATTGTACGCCCAGGCCCAGGCCCTGGACCCCCTCACCACGCCGTACGCCCTGCGCATGCAGGCCCTGCGGCAACCGCTTGTCCCCAACCACGCATTGGTGCAGGAAAAATCCGTCTGCATCTGCCTGTACAGCTTCAACAAGGCGCAGATGCTGGGCGAGACGCTGGAGAGCCTGGCCGGTTGCCAGATCGGGCCGGCCCGCATCCTGGTGCTGCTCAACGGCTGCAGCGACCACAGCCGCGAGGTGGTGGCGCGTGCCCGGGAGCGCTTCCCGCACAATGCGCTGGACATCCTCGACCTGCCGGTGAATGTGGGCGCGCCCGCGGCCCGCAACTGGCTCCTGAGCCAGCCCGCGGTGCAGCAGAGCGAGTACGTCGCCTTTCTGGACGACGACGTATACCTGCAGCCGGACTGGCTGGCGCACTTCCTCACCGTGGCCGAGGCCGATCCACGCATCGGCAATGTGGGCTGCAAGGTGGTGTTTCCCGGGGAGCATGCACTCTTGCAGTACCTGTACCGGCATGTGTCTGTTTGCACGGAGCAGGCCATCCGCGTCAGCCTGCCCACGCCGTACCTGCAGTACGACATCGGCTTGTACGATGTGGTCCGGGAAACCCGGGTGGTCATGGGCTGCCAGCACCTGCTGCGGGTGGCCGCCCTCAAGGATGCGCCGTGGTTCGATATCCGCTATTCTCCTTCCCAGATTGACGATACCGACCACGATCTGCAGCTGTGCCTGGCCGGCTGGAAGGTCTGGTACTGCGGCACGGTGACCTGTGTGCACCGGCAGAACTCGGGCACGTCCGTGCGCAGCGCCCTGAACTGGGCCGGGCAGGGCAACGTGATGGGGAACGATGTGAAATTCTATTACAAGTGGCTCGAACATTGGCAGGCGTTGCGCGCCCTGGATTCCGTGGGCTGCACCGCCTTGGCCCAGGCGGAATAGGCTGTGGTCGGGCCTCTGGAACGGACAGTCGCGCAGCCCCCCGCGGATAGTGGTGGTTATTTTTGCGGAAATCCGGTACTGTCACGGCACTCACAATGAGCATTGCACTGCACCCGGAACAGGGCCGACTTGCTGCGCAGATAGAGGCATTCAGGCGTCAACTCAGTGAGTTGCTTGAACAAGAGGCCTGTTTGAGAACCCACACCGTGCCGCTGCTGCAGGCCGTGTATCAAGCGGAAATAGGTATGCATGAGCTGGAACTGCTCAAGGCGCGGGTGGTGGTGAATGAATGCGGCTACCGGATCCGGGAAATCACGGCCATCCTGAATCGGGGCGGGCGCATCGGTATGGACGAGCTGCAGCGTCTTGAATTGCAGATCCAGCAGATCAAGGCGCAATGGCAGCAGGAGCTCGAAGCCAAGGAGCATCAGGTGCAGACCAGCATGCAGTTGCTCAATCACGTGGAATTTCTCTCAGAGGCGGCGCAGCAGCAGCTCAAGGCCCTGTACCGCAGCCTGTGCCTGCTGTTGCATCCGGATTTGCACGCGGATTCCGCCGCGTATCAGTTGTACTGGCACAGCGTGCAGGACGGCTATGCCCGGGGCGACGTCGAAACCCTGGAAGCCCTGCTGGTGACTGTGCAATCGCATGCGGAGATGGCAGCCCCTGCGGCCTGCGCCGGGCTGGAGGCCTTGCGGCAGGAGCGGGACCGGCTGGAAGCCCTGACGACGACCCGTCTGCAGCGATTGCACGACGCCCGGCAGCTTCCGCCCCTGAGCCTGGAAAAGGAACTGCACGATCCGGCGTGGATTGCCGCCAAGCGGGCCGAGCTGCACGCTGCCTGTGCAGCCATGCGCCGCAGGGGCGAGGAACTGCAGGCCACGTATGCCGCACTCCTGCAGCGTGGCGGCATGTGGATGCAGTGATGGCAGATATTGCGGTCGCATTCTCTGGCCTGAGCGGGCAGCTCATGGGCGCGACCGCGGGCACGGTGGAGATCGCCATCCCCTTCACCGCAGAAATTTTTCTGATCGATACGCACATTGCCGGTCTCGCCTACTACGCGGCTGCCGAGGCCCTGACTGTGGAGGGCGAGCCGCCAGCCCTGACGCTGCGGCGCGAACCGGGCAACCCGTATGATGCCCTGGCCATCGAGGTGCTGACGGCAGACGGAAAAAAGCTTGGGTATGTGCCCCGAAAAATCAATCCAATCCTTGCCCGACTCATGGATGCCGGAAAGATGCTCGGGGCCGTTGTCACCCGTGTGCACCAGGGTGCGCATGGTACGGTGGGCGAGGTGGCCATCCATATTTTTCTCAAAGAGGCATGAGGGGGCGCTGCGACTGCGTCGCATCTGTCATGAGAACTACGAAATTGCATGGTAGGGAACAGCCGTGAGCACAGGAACGCACCTTGCCGCCGGGCAGGAGCCGTTGCCGCCGGCCGGATGGACCGCCCGTACAGATGGCAAGGGCGGGCATGGCCATGCTGCGTCGTTGGGCCGGGAAAGGATAGACATGCAACACCTTCCGCGTTTGCGCGTGCTTGTTGTCCAGGACGATTCCATTCTGCAGAAAATCGCCTGCAATCTGGCCACGTGCTGCGGCATGGCGGTTCGATCTGCCAATGGGCAATCGCCCGTGCAGGTATTGACCGAAGCCGAAGGAACGACGGACCTGGTGCTCATCGGCTGGAGCTGCCTGATGGCGGACGATCGCGCAGCGCTGCAGTTTCTCCGCCAGGCCGAGGGGATGCGCATCCCCTGCATCGTGCATCTGTCGGACGACGACGGGCAGAAGGTGCGACAGGCGCGGGAATTGGGCCTGCCTGCGGTGCTGCCGCGTCTCTTTTCCTCCCAGACGCTGCAGGAACTGGCGATGCAGACTGCCGAGGCGGCCATGCCGGCCGGGTACGTCGCTCCGGTGCATGTGCCGCCTGTACAACCTGCGCCAGTACAATCCGTACCTGTGCAGCCCGTACCTGTGCAGCCCGTACCTGTGCAACCCGTACTTGTGCAGCCCGCGCCACCGCTGGAACAGCCAGCGGAAGCACCCGCCGCGCCGCCAGCCCGGGTACCCGTCAAGGCGACTGGCGCGATATCTGGCGCGACGTCTGGTGAGACGTCTGGCGAGACGTTTGGCGACGCCCTTGGGGAGACAGCAAGCGACAAGGCCCGCCGGCTGTTCGCCGAAGGCCGCGAGGCGCTCAAGGCCAAGGACCTCGACCGGGCCATCGCCTCCTTCTCCAAAATCCTGGCCATGCGCGGCCGTTTTCCGGATGCCTGCCGCGGTCTGGCCATTGCCTGGCAACGCAAGGGTGATTTGGCGAAATTTCATCATTATCTGAACAAGGCCGCAGAAGGCTACGTCTGGCGCGGCCACAATGCCGAGGCGGAAAAACTCTATCGGGACATGAAGCGCACCCGCTGCCTGGTCGTGAACCCCTATCAAGCCGTGGCCGATGTGGTGCTCCAGCGCGGCCGGGCCGATGCGGCCATCGTCCTGTATGAGAAGGCCCATGCCCTGGATCCGGACGATGTCGGTTTGCGTCTGGCCCTGGCCAGGCTCTGCCAGATGTTGCGCCGGGACGAGGCTGCCCTGGAGCATGTGGTTGCCATCCTGCAACGCGATGACCGGCACGCCGCCGCCATGGCCCTGTATGCGGAACTTGCCGGCAAGAGCTGGCATGCCCCGGCGCCTTATTCGCCCCAAGCATCCTTGTCGGACGGTGAAGGCGTGTGGGACGTGGAGGCCCTGGCCGTCTGCGAGGATGTGGGCGCCAGTGGCCCGGTGCTGTTCCTGGATGGCGAGGCTCCCCTGGACATCAGCACCGTGGCTGTGCCGCCGGAGGCTCCCGCCATGGCGGCCACGGCCAAGACGGCCTCCAAGATTCTCATTGTGGATGACGAGCCGCACATCCGCATGCTCCTGGAAGAAACCCTGGAGACCCTGGAAGAAGAGGGCGTCGCCCTGCTGTATGCCGAGAACGGCGAAGAGGGCCTGGCCCTCATCAAGGAAGAACGGCCGTCCCTCGTCTTTCTGGATGTCATGATGCCCAGGATGAACGGCTTTGACGTGTGCGACTGGGTGAAGAACAAGCTGGCCCTGGACGGCGTGTATGTCGTCATGCTCACAGCCAAGGGGCAGGAATTCGATTCCCAGCGCGGCCTGGAATCCGGGGCAGACGTGTACATGACCAAGCCTTTCCGCCCGTCGGAAGTGCTCATGCTGGCCCGCACCGTGCTGGGCATGTGACCCCGGAGCCATGCGGATTCGTCAGCACACGTCACCCGGGAATGCGCTTCCTCTTCTGCCTTAAGGCATGTTCCTTTTGAAAAAGGACATTGCGAGATGGAAACCTTTTTGCAACAGGTTCTCCCGTCTCGCGCTCTCCCCTTCCAACACTTTGAGAGTGACCTTGAATCACCATAAAAAGTCGTTGGAAAGGGGGTTCGGGGGAAGAACCTTTCTTCAGAAAGGTTTTCCCCCGAGAGTTCTTTTCAAAAACAACGTGCTCTAGCTGCCCTGCGACTCCCGTTTCATGGTTTCGATGAGGGAGGTCAGGGTGCTGGATTGTTCGGCCAGTTCGTGGAGCACATCGGCCGTGCCGGAAATGTGCGTGGAGGTCTCTCCTGCCAGTTGGTTGATTTCCTCCAGGGCCCGGCTGAATTCCTCGGTGGTGGCGGACTGTTCTTCGGCCGCTGTGGCGATGGAATGCACCTGCCCGGCAGCAGTCTGGGCGGCCTGGACAATGGCCGAGAGGGACGAGCCGGACTCGTTGGCCAGGTCTGCCGCGCGGGTCATCTCCTGGACGGCTTCGTCCATGCCGGCCACGTTGCTGGCGGCGGCGGTCTGGATGGCGGTGATGCTCTGGCCCACCTCCCTGGTGGCCTGCATGGTCTTTTCCGCCAGTTTGCGCACTTCGTCGGCCACCACAGCAAAGCCGCGGCCTGCATCGCCCGCCCTGGCCGCCTCGATGGCAGCATTCAGCGCCAGCAGGTTGGTCTGGTCGGCAATGTCGTTGATGGTGGTCAGGACGGAGCCGATATCCTTGGCTTGCTGGTCCAGGTTGCGCATGGAGTCCTTGAGGAATTCCGCTTTCTTGCGTGTTGAGCTCATGGCGTCGATGGACTTGCTCACCACATCTGCGCCGCGTCTGGCTTCGTCCTGGGCCTGGGTGCTTTGGCGGGCGGCCTCGGCGGCGCTGCGGGCCACCTCCACCACCGTGGCGCGCATTTCTTCCATGCCCGTGGCCGTGGAATGGATGCGTTCCTGCTGCTGGCTGGTGCTTTGGCGGATGATGTCGGACTGGGCGGCAATCTCTTCCATGGCGGCGGCCAGACGGGAGGTGAGTTGATCCAGCCGGGTGGCGGCGTGGAGCATGCCTTCCGCCTTGGCGTGTTCAGCCCGTTCGGTGGCAGCCCGGGCCTCTGAGGAGGCTCCCTCGGCGGCCAGGGCTTTTTCCTCAGCCAAGCGGGTCTGCTGGGTGATGTCTTCCAGATTCTTGTTCAGGGTGGCCACCATGTCGCGCAGGGCGGCCTGCAGGCGGCCCATTTCGCTGGTGCCCTTGGGGGTGATGGTGATGGCCAGATTGCCGGCGGCCACGGCCTGGGCGGCGGCGGTGGCTTCCTTGATGGGCAGGACCACGCTGCGGATGAGCAGTACAGCCAGGGGCAGCACCAGGACGACGAAGAACGCGGCCAGTTGCAGGGTGATGGATTGCAGCGCTTTGCCCGTGGCAGTGGTGATGTGGGCGCGGATGGCGGTCTTGGCTTCCTCTACGTTGTCGATGTAAATGCCGGTGCCGATCCAGATGTCCGTGCCAGGAATCATTGCGGCATAGGCCAGCTTGGGCTGGTCGCCCTTACCGGGTTTGGGAAAGATGTACTCCACGAACCCGCCGCCGCGGGCAGCGGCCCTGGCCAGATCGCGGACGAAGTAGACGCCGTTGACGTCCTTGGTTTCGTTCAGATCCTTGCCCTGCAGTTCCTTTTTGGGGGGCAGGGCCACGTTCACCGTGCCCTTGTACACGAAGAAGTAGCCGGACTTGTCTTCCTCGAAGCGGAAGGCGTCCACGGACTGGCGGATGAATTGCACGCGGGCGTCATCTCCGGACACGTCCTTGAGCAGGTCGCCCAGGGCGGCGGCCATGGCGTCCGTGGCCACCTTCACTTTGTTGCGCTCGCCCTGGAGCATGGTGTTCTGAGTTTCCGCCACGCCGATGTCGGCAATCTCGTCCATGGCCCTGGAAGCAAGCACCATGGCGCCGGCGATGCTGAGCAGCATCAGTCCGAGCAGGCAGAGCACTCGCGTTTGAACGGAGATGTTCTCGAACATGCAATCTTCCCCCCTTTACCTGCCGCCGCAGGATGTTTCACTGGCCCGGAACCACACTACATTACAACAACCATGCCAGCAGTGATGCTGAAGAAAATGAAGCCTGTCCGGGAAAACACGGTCAGGTTTGCGCTGCGTACGGGCTGCCGCTTCCGAAAAAACGGACGGATTCCAGAAAAACAGAATGCCATGCGCCACCCGGGAATCGCTGCTGGGAGTCGAACCGGGAGAGGAGAGCATGGGCGCCTCGCAAGGGGAGGGGGTGGATCAGGTGCGGGGTGAATTGTCCCCGGGTGGGAGCGGTTGGACATGCAGACGGGCCAGGGCATGCAACAGTTGGGCGCTGTTGACCGGCTTGGCCAGATAGGCGTCCGCACCGGCGGCAAGGATGCGTGAACGGTCCCCGCGCATGGCCTGGGCCGTGACCATCAGCACCGGCGTGGCGGGGGGGGTGGCGGTGTTTTCCGGGAAGGCGCGCAGGGCGTGCAGCAGCGTCAGGCCATCCATGTCGCGCAGGTGCATGTCCAGCAGTACGGCATCGTAGGGGGTGGCTGCCAGGCGTTCCAGCGCGGTTTCGCCATCCGTGACGGCATCGGCCGCAATGCCGGCCTGCTCCAGCACTTTCAGGCTGTACAGGCGGCTGACGGGCTCGTCCTCCACCACCAGCACCCGCCGGGGCAACGCGCCTGGGAGCTCCTGCAGTGGCGCAGGGGCGGCGAGCTGCGGGGAGGCAGCGGTAATGGCGGCAGGCAGGGGCACGGAGAAGAAGAATCGCGCCCCCCGGCCCGGTGTGCTCACCAGGGAGAGGCTGCCGCCCATGCGCTCCACCAGCCTGCGGGAAATGGCCAGACCCAGCCCGGCCCCGCCGACCGAATCCCTGGCCTGCAGCCGGGTGTATGGCTCGAAGATGTCTTGCTGGCGGCGCCTGGGGATGCCCGGGCCGGTATCCCGCACCTGAAAGTGCACCTCTTCCGCCAGGGGATGGGCGAGGAACTCCACCCGCACGTAGCCTTGGGCGGTGAACTTCAGGGCATTGCCGGCCAGATTCACCAGCACCTGACGCAGCCGGGTGGGGTCGCCCTGTCTGGCGTCCGGCAGGCCGGGCTCCACGGCGACGCTGAATTCCAGCCCTTTTTCCTCGGCTTGGCGGGCAAAGAGCGCTTGCAGCTCCCCGGCCAGGGCGCGCAGGGAAAAGGGCGTGCTGGCCAGCTCCAGCTTGTCGGCCTCGATGAGGGAGAGATCCAGCAGGTCATTCACCAGGGACAGCAAGTGCTCCCCGGCCTGGCGCTGCAGCCGGAGATATTCCAACTGCGTGGGCGAGACGGCTTCGGCGGCGGCCAGTTCTGCCATGCCCAGCATGTGATGCAGGGGGGTGCGCAGATCGTGGCTGATGTTGGCCAGGAAGGCGCTTTTGGCGGCGTTGGCCAGCTCGGCCGTGAGTTTGGCTTCCCTGAGGGCCTCTTCCGCCTGCCGCCTGGCCGTGGTGTCCGTGAGCATGCCTTCCATATGCAGGGGGGCGCCGTCTTCCCCGTTGACGAAGTGGGCATGCAGGGTGGCAGTGAACAGGGAGCCGTCCCGGCGTTTGAAGTCTCGTTCCAGGCCCAGAATGATGCCGGTGCGCCGCAGTTCCTCCACCATGGAGGTGCGGTCGGCCGGAGTGGCGTAGCATTCTGCGGCGATGTCGGAGATGGCGTGGATCGCGTCCCGTGGCGACTCGTAGCCCAGCATGGCGGCCATGGTCTGGTTCATGTCCAGAAACCGGCCGTCCAGGGTGGTGAGAAAGATACCCACGGGCGCGCTCTGAAAAATGGTGCGGTATTTTGTTTCGGCTTCCTGCAGCCGCTGCTTGCCCAGCATGTGGGCGGTGATGTCTTCCCGGATGAGTACGGCGCCGCAGACGCGGTTGTCGTCCTGGCCAGTACCTGCGTCGTCCGCAAACATGGGCAGGCACCGGATGCGCTGATATCCCGAACGGCCGCTGGCATAGCGCGGCACCCGCACTTCGTCCATGAACACGCGCTTGCCCTCAAAGACGACCGACAGATCCTCGGCCACGCCCGCGCTTTTGAGCCCGGGCAGCTCTTGCATGGTCAGGCCCAGAAAGAAGGAGGCTGGCAGCTTGCCTTGGTTGAAGACGTCCAGGTGCCAGCGATTGACGAATTCCAGGCGGCCCTGGGCATCGAAGACCATGATGGACAGGGGGAGATGATCCACCAGGGCATCCATTCGGGCGGAAGGCGTCATGCATGGGCGCGCCTGTTGCGGCGCGTCTGTGAAACCGGACGCGTTGGCGCACGCAGCAGATGGCTGCCGCGCCGATGTCGCGTCGATGCGTGCATCCTCCATGCGCCTTCCCCCTACGACAAAGCAATATGCTGTTGTATCAGAATAGCCAATTGAAATGCAATGCGCAACCGGCAGGCGTTCTTGCGCGAAGCGTGCCTGCCGGGTGCGTTCCTCTTCAGGCGAATTCCACCCGCAGGGCCTTGCCGATGCGGGAGAAGGATTCGATCCATCGCGCGGCCTCCGGGCTCTGGGCCGCCTTTCTGCGCATGGCCTTCTGCTGCCGGTTCCACAGGGCGAAGTAGTTGGTCTGCGCCCGCCAGGACGCCAGATTCAAGGGCAGGTCCGCCACTTCGTCCAGCACCAGACGCAGGGCCTGCAACCGGGCGAGGTCGTCGGGCTCCCGCAGGCACTCCCCGAGCTGACGGCGTACCCAGTCCACGGCCACGAAGTTGAGGGCTTCATCATCCAGATTCAGTCCCCAGCGTTTGGCCTCGGCCACCACGGCGCGCAGCTCTTCGCGGTTGATGCCATTGCCGGAAAAGAGTTTTTTGAGGTCATGCCCCACCACGTACCGTGCGGCGTCAATCACGTGGGCCGGCGGCGGAATGCGCAGCCAGTCCAGGAAGTTGAGCACCGCATAGTTGGACTCGAACACCTGCCGGTAGCTGGACTTGGCCAGGGCGTACGCCGGGGCCAGCACCTGGTTCACCACCAGCCGTTGTTCGTCGCGGAACAGGTGGTTGATGGAATACGTGTTGCGGCCGAAGTGCTTGTCCAGCAGGCGGATGGCCTCCACGATATCCCCGCGGTCGAAGGGTTCGCGCAGGGCGGTCACCATGGTGCGGAAGTGCACCGGATCCGTGAAGTAGGTCACCCCGCAGGTGACGGTGTGGTCGCCCAGGTGCAGCACGGCGAACTGCACCACGGCATGTTCGCCGGTGATGCGGCTGGTAATGGAGGCCTTGCCCGTGGCCATCTTGGAGCGGCCGTAGCGGGTGCGTTCGTGCACGTCGGCCTCGATGGCGTAACAGGCGAATTCGTGAGCGGCCTCGACTTCCTGGAACAGGGACACGATGGCGAAATGTGCGCTTACGCGCAGCATGTCCACCTGTGCTGGCCGGGCATGCGCCTCGTACACCTCCAGCCCGCCGGACAGGACATTGCTGGGCACCTGCTTGAGCAGGGCCTTGAATTGCTCCTCCAGGAATTTGCCGGAAATGTCTTCAGCCAGTTGGATGGTGCGCACGGCGTACTGCAGGTTCTGCACGGTCTCGATGCCGGAGACTTCATCAAAGAACCAGGCGCAGCTGGTGTAAATGAGCTGGGCGAAGCGCTGCATCTCCATCAGCTTGAGGATCTTGCTGCTGTCCTGCAGGGTGATGGCCCCCTTGGCCTCCTGCTGCAGGAAGGCCTGCACCGAGGCCGGGGAGCGGTCCAGCATGACGTTGATGTAATGATCCCGCGCGGTCCAGGGAGCCTTGAGCAGGGGGGCGGCGTGTTCTTCGAAGATGCGGGCCGTCTCGTCGCGCAGCCAGTCGAAGGCCTGCCGGAGGGGTTTGCGCCAGGCCTGGTTCCAGTCTGGGTGCCCGCCGGTGTTGCAGCCGCAGTCGCTGCGCCAGCGTTCCACGCCGTGGATGCAGCTCCAGGAGGAATTTTCGACAATTTCCGCTTCCATGATCGGGGGATGGCGGTCCAGGAATGCGCCGTAGTTGATGACTTCCACGTCGGGATCCTGTTCGGCGGCCTCCAGGCACCAAGCCAGGGCCATTTCGCCGAAGCTGTGGTGGTGGCCGTAGGATTCGCCGTCCGTGGCGATGTGCACCAGCTGGGGCCAGGGGCGGGCGCCGTTGAAGGCTCCCTTAAGACGGCCGTAGAACTGGCCGCCGCTTTTGAGCAGGCCTTCGAAGGCCAGGGCCTGGGAGATGGGGCCGTCGTAAAAGAAGGCCACGATGCTGCGGCCCGAGGGCAGATTGATTTTGTACGCCGTGGTGGGATCCACGCGGCCGTCGGAGACGTCCTGCCAGGGCTCTTCCTGAAGCTGAGGCGCCAGGGCCTTGCCGGCCAGCAGGGGCCGCACGCGGGCGCACTGGCGGGGGGCCAGGATGGTGAAGCGGATGCCCAGGCTGGCCGCCACTTCCAGGGTTTCCGTATCCACGGCGGTTTCCGCCAGCCAGATGCCCTCGGGCTCGCGGCCGAAACGTTTGCGGAAGTCCTTGATGCCCCAGACCGCCTGGGTGCGCTTGTCCCGGCCGTTGGCCAGGGGCATGATCATGTGGTTGTACACCTGGGCAATGGCCGAGCCGTGGCCGTTGAACCGCTGCAGGGAGAGGCGGTCTGCCTCCAGGATGCTGGCGTAGACGTCCGGGGCGTTGCGCTCCATCCAGGAGAGCAGGGTGGCTCCCATGTTGAAGCTCATCCGTGAATAGTTGTTGACGATATCCAGGATGCGGCCCTTGTCGTCCAGAATGCGGGCGCTGGCGTTGGGGCCGTAGCATTCGGCGGTGATGCGTTCGTTCCAGTCATGGTACGGGGCGGCGGAGTCCTGGACCTCGACTTCCTCGATCCAGGGATTCTCTCGCGGCGGCTGGTAGAAGTGGCCGTGAATGCAGATGTAGCGAGACGGCATGGGGCGCTCCCTGAAGGTTCCCGGATGGTTCCTGGAAGGTTGGCTGGCATATGCGTGGGCAATCCACGGCAGCATACCTGCAAACGATGAAGAGCGGAAGACGAATGCGCGAGAATTTGGCGCGTGATGCACCCGTAAGCCGTGCCGCCCTCAGCCCATGGACGCCACCAGCTTGGCGGCCTCGGTCTGGCGGTCGCGCCACTCTGCTTCGACGTCCTGGTGTTTGATGATGGTACTGAAGCAGAGCAGAGCGCCCCGGGCCTCCTCGCGCCGGCCGGTGGCATGGGCGATGCGCAGCAGCTCCAGATAGATCTGCGGGCTTTCCGCACGCAGCAGGGCCTGGCGGATGAGGAATGCGGCGCTTTCCCACTGGTTGGTGAGGCGGGCGAGCATGGCCCGCAGCAGCCACAGTTCCGCGGCATGGCCCTGGGTGGCCGCTGCCTGGCAGAGCAGGATTTGCGCGGCTTCAATCTGGCCGGCCTGCACGGCCTGCATGCAGCGGGCGATGGCGTCGTCCAGGGACAACGGCGGGGGCAGCTCCTGTGCCGGGCCAGCCGGGCCAGCCGGGCCAGGGAGGCCAGGGAGGCCAGGGAGGCCAGGGAGGCTGGACAGGCTGGCAGGATTGGCCAGGGCAGCCCGCACGCCGGGGACAAAGCGCAGGATGCGTTTGTCCAGCTGCGTGGCGGTCCTGGCCTGGTCTTCGAACAGGGACGCCGGGTATCGGCCGGCTTCGTCGGCGCGGTCGGCCCGGCCCCGGGCGAGCTTCTGTTCCCACTCTTCCTTGGATTTGAAAAAGTAGTGGTTCAGCTGCAGCCGGTTGCAGGACCGTATCGTGCGGTTGGAACCGGGGGTGACGGGGATGTGCTGTTCGTTGACCAGATGCTGGCCTTCGCGGAGCAGAAACCGGTGTGGATCCTCCACCCCCAGGACGTTGGCCGGATCCACCAGACACTTGATGATCTGATGCCAGCCCGTGGCATGGTCCGGGTAGCGATGGAGGTAACTTTCCGTCAGCAGGCCCTTGGGAGGCCGCGTATGCCCGGACGCGCCGAACATGGTCCAGGGCACGGCCAGGCCGGCGTAGGGCTCGAACTCCGCCAGCACGGGCCGCAGGTCGTTCCCGTGGACGGGGAACAGAAATTCGTCTGCGTCAATGAAGCCGATCCAGCGGCTGGTGTGACCGAATTCGCTCAGGCACACGGTATAGGCAAGGAGCTGCTGCGCGATGCCGGAAATGTTGATGACGGTGAACAACTGCGGCGGGAACCCCCGCAGGGCTCGGGCCACGGGGACGCGGCTTTCATTGTCGAAGATGAAAAAATGCTCCACCCCGAGCAGGGCGTGATGGGCCACCCATTCCCGGAGAGCCCGGTCCTCATCCTTGACGATGATGCACAGGGACAGATAGCGCATGGGCCCTTCCCGTGGAGCAGCCGTTCGTGTGTGTGAATGCACCCGGCAACGGCCTGTTAAGACATTTTACTTATGGAAAAGGATGTTGCGAGAGGGAAACCTTTTGCAAAAGGTTCTCCCCTCTCGCAACGTCCCCTTCCAAAACGCTGATAGTATCTTGTAATTATACCAAAAGTCTTTGGAAAGGGGGTTCGGGGGAAACCCTTTCTCCAGAAAGGGTTTCCCCGACAGTTCTTTTCAAAAGTACCTTGCCCTAGCCTTCGCCGGCGAGCCCGGCCCGTTCGGTCTTGGCCCAGGAGTCCTTGAGGGTGGCCGTGCGGTTGAACACGGGTGCGCCGGGGGCGGAGTGCCGGGTATCCACGCAGAAGTAGGCCAGCCGCTCAAACTGGCAGACAAAGCCGGGCGCGGCTTCTGCCAGGGCGGGTTCGATGAAGATGGACGGCAGGATATGCAGGGATTCCGGGTTCAGACACTCCAGGAATTCCTTGCCGTGGCGCTTCTTGTCCATGGGGTTTTCTTCGAGGAACAGCCGGTCGTACAGCCGGGCCTCGGCGGTTTTGGCGTGGGCTGCGGAGAGCCAGTGCAGGGTGCCCTTGACCTTGCGGCCGTCCTTGCTCCAGCCGCCCTTGGTTTCCGGGTCGTAGGTGCATTTGAGCTCCACCACGTTGCCGGCGTCGTCCTTCACCACCTCTGTGCAGGTGATGTAATAGGCGTAGCGCAGGCGCACTTCCTTGCCCGGGGCCAGCCGGAACCATTTCCTGGGGGCGTCCTCGCGGAAGTCGTCCTGTTCAATCCACAGGGTGCGGGAGAAGGGCAGGGGGCGGGTGCCCATTTCCGGCTTTTCGGGGTGCCAGGGGAAGTCGAACCATTCCACCTGCTCCTCGGGATAGTTGGTGATAGTGACCTTGAGGGGCTTGAGCACGGCCATGGCCCGGGGGGCGGTGGCGTTGAGCTCCTCGCGGATGCAGTGGTCCAGCAGGGCGATGTCCACCATGTTGTCGCAGCGGGCCAGGCCGATTTTTTCGCAGAAGCTGCGCAGGGCCGCAGCCGGCACGCCGCGGCGGCGCACGCCCGAGAGGGTGGGCAGGCGCGGGTCGTCCCAGCCGTCCACATGGCCTTCTTCCACCAGCTGGATGAGCCGGCGCTTGGAAAGCACGGTGTAGGTGAGGTTCAGGCGGGCGAATTCCGTCTGTTGCGGATGGTAGGCGTCCAGCTCGTCCAGCACCCAGTCGTACAGGGCGCGGTTGTTCTCGAACTCCAGGGTGCACAGGGAGTGGGTGATGCCTTCCAGGGAGTCGGAAATGCAGTGCGTGTAGTCGTACAGCGGGTAGATGCACCAGGCATTGCCCGTGCGGTGATGGGGCGTGTGGCGGATGCGGTACATGGTGGGATCGCGCATGACGATGTTGGGATGCGCCATGTCGATCTTGGCCCGGAGCACGTGGGCGCCGTCGGGGAATTCGCCGGCGCGCATGCGGCGGAAGAGATCAAGGTTCTCTTCCACGCTGCGATCACGCCAGGGGCTGTTGACGCCGGGCTCGGTGAGGGTGCCGCGGGCGGTGCGGATTTCCTCGGCCGTCTGGCTGTCCACATAGGCCTTGCCCTTGAGGATGAGCTGTTCGGCAAACTGGTAGAGCTGCTCGAAGTAGTCCGAGGCGTAGTACATGCCGTCCCAGTTGAACCCCATCCATGTGACATCGCGCTGGATGGATTGGACGTATTCGTCACTTTCCTTCAGGGGGTTGGTGTCGTCAAAGCGCAGATTGCACTTGCCGCCGTATTCCCTGGCCAGGCCGAAGTTCAGGCAGATGGACTTGGCATGGCCCAGATGCAGGTAGCCGTTGGGCTCCGGGGGAAAGCGCGTATGCACGCGTCCGTCCCAGCGACCGGTGCGGTTGTCTTCCTCCACGATGAGGCGGATGAAGTCCTTGGGCTGGACGGGAGCAGAGTCTGTGGGCGGGCAGGCAGTATCGCGGGTATCCATGTGCGGTGATCCTGAGCTGAACTTGTGGGGAAGCGAAACGTCATCCGTTACGAAAATCCCGTGCGCTGGTCAATGCGTCAGCGCCTGGGCGGCTCACTCCGCCACGCGGACGCGCACGTCATCCAGGGCCCAGAATTCCGTGCCCTTGCCGGTGAGTTTGGCGTAGAAGTCCAGTTCAAGCGCGCCGTCTTTCACCAGCGCCGCGGGCAGATCCACCCGAACCGGCACCTTCCAGTAGCCGAGCACATGCTCCTTCACCACCACCATGCCCAGGGCGTCCACGGTCTGGGTTTCGTCGTTGTTCAGGATCTTGCAGGGGAACTGGTCCAGCAGGAAGACCTGCTGCTCGTTGGCGTGCACGGTGAACCGGTCGGACAGGCGCTGCCCCCGGCTTTCCCAGTTGCCCACGAGGTACAGATCGAAGCGCAGTTCCAGGGGCTTGCCGGCCGGCAGCTGCTCCAGAGTGAGCGTGACGCCCGAGGGACGCTTGCGATTTTTGTTGTTGAACAGGCCCAGGGCCTTGATGTTGTCCAGCCGGAAGACGGCTTTTTCCGAAAATTGCGCCGGCACGCCGGACTGGAAATCTGCAAAAAACAAGTCCGTTGCCCGGGCAGGGGCGGGAAACAGTGCGGCAACGGCGAGCAGCAGGGAACACAGCGCAACGGCCAAACGAACAGCCATGGAGACCTCCGGGAAGCATGGATGGGGACTGCTGGATATTTCCAGGCGGCTGAACTATACAAAAGTGCGCCTGCGCCGTCCATCGTCATGGTGCGACTGCGCCTGCGCTTGCACACGGGTACACGGGGGGATGCACTGGTATGGAGTGGATTTTTGTCGGGATGTATACGATGCTGCTGGTGGGCGTGTTCATGATGGCCCACCGCCGGTCCGTGGAGGGGTATCAACGCGTGCTCAAGCTCATGGAGCTGAAGTGTCAGCGGCTTATTCAGGACAACGAAGTGCTGCAGCGGCGCATTGAGGAACGCAACCTGACGGTGGAGTTTCTCAAGGAGCGGCTGGCCGAGGCGGAAATGGTCCGTCAGGATGGCTGCGTGGACGCCACGCATTGACGCGCCCCGGTTGCCGGCATACCCGGCAACCGAGCGGGGGAGACGCCTGCTCCCAAACGGGAATGTTCCCAAAAAGACAGATGCTACGGTGCTGAAGACCCGGCAGCCGCAGCCTCGAAGGTGCCGCTCTTGCCGCCGGACTTGTGCAACAGCCGCAGTTCGGTGATGCGGATATCCTTCTGCACGGCCTTGCACATGTCGTAGATGGTCAGGGCTGCCACGGCCGCGGCGGTCAGGGCTTCCATTTCCACCCCGGTGGGGCCGGACAGGGAGGCCTCGGCCTGCACCTCCACGGCGTGGTCCGTCTCGTCCAGCGCGAAGGAGACGTCCAGGTGCGAGAGCAGCAGGGGATGGCACAGGGGGATGAGCTCCGCCGTGCGCTTGCCAGCCTGGATGCCGGCAATCTTGGCCACGGTGAGCACATCGCCCTTGGGCAGGGCCTGGCGCACCAGCAGATCATAGGTGGCAGGGGAGAGGAGCACCCGGCAGGCGGCCACGGCGCGGCGGCGGGTCTCCGCCTTGGCGCCCACATCCACCATGCGGGCCAGGCCCTGTTCATCCAGATGGGTAAACCCTGCGCCAGTCTCGCCAGTCTCGCCAGTTTCGCCAGTTTCGCCAGTCTCGCTCACGTCGCCTCCTCAGCTGGTCAATGCACAATGCGCCTGAAGCGGCCGGGCAGTCAGCCGCCCAGCACCTCGCCGGCTTTTTTGATGAAGTCCTTCACCTTTTTCATGGGCCGTTCCTCTTCCAGGCGCTGAAACTCGCGCAGCAGTTCTTCCTGCTTTTTGGAGAGGCTGGTGGGCGTTTTGACCTTCACCTCCACCAGCAGATTGCCGGAGTGGGTGGAGCCCAGGTACGGCAGGCCCTTGCCCTTGAGCTTGAAGACCTCGCCGGACTGCACGCCCTTGGGAATCTCCATGCGCAGGGGCTCGTCCAGGGTGGGGACCTCGATCTTGTCGCCCAGGGCCGCCTGCACGAAGCTGACTTCCGTGGTGTAGATCAGATCCTGACCCTGGCGGCGGAAGACCTTGTCTTCCTCCACGCTGATGACCACGTACAGATCCCCGGGGGGGCCGCCATGGGTGCCCGGCTCGCCCTCGCCGCGCAGGCGCAGGCGGGAGCCGTTGTCCACCCCGGCAGGCACGCGCACGGAGAGTTCCTTCACCTGCTGATTCACGCCCCGACCGCGGCATTCCGAGCACGGCGTGGTCACCACCGTGCCTTGCCCGCGGCAGATGGGGCAGGTGACGGCAATGCGGAAGAAGCCCTGGGACTGGTGAATCTGTCCGGCGCCGCCGCACTGCTTGCAGGTTTCGGGCGGATGCCCGGGCTCCGCGCCATTGCCGCCGCAATGCTCGCAGGGCACATCCTTGGGGATGTCGAGGGTGACCTCGGTGCCTTTGGCGGCTTCGCGGAAGGAGATGCGCAGGTTGTAGCGCAGGTCTGCCCCGGGTTGCGGCCGCGGACCGCGCCGGCCCCCGCCCATGGTGGAGAAGCCGAAGAAGTCCGAGAAGATGTCGCCGAAGGTGGAAAAGATGTCTTCGGTGGAGGAAAAGCCGTGGAAGCCGTTGGCGTCCACGCCGGCATGACCAAAGCGGTCGTAGCGGGCGCGTTTGTCCGGATCGCGCAGCACTTCGTACGCCTCGGCGGCTTCCTTGAACTGGCGTTCGGCTTCGTCGTCCCCGGGGTTGCGGTCCGGGTGGAACTCGAAGGCCTTTTTGCGGTACGCCTTTTTGATCTCGTCCTCGGTGGCAGCGCGCTCCAGGCCGAGGATTTCATAATAGTCGCGAGTGGTGGTCATGGCGAAGTCGGGTTACTGCTGGGGCAGATAGAATTCGTCGGTCACCAGCACCTTGCCCTCGGCGATTTCGCGCAGGGAGGTGACGATTTCCTTGTTCTTGGACTCGACGAGGGCTTCGTAGCCGTCGCGGTACTGCCGCACGCGCTTGATGGCCATTTGGACAAGCAGAAAACGGTTGTCCACCTGTGCCAGGCAGTCTTCAACGGTAATGCGGGCCATGTGCGCTCCTTGAAACGATGCATCCGGGGATGCGGATGGGATTTAGAAGGAAGATGCCGGGGTGCGGGCATGGAACACTGTGTCCAGCGCCTGCTGCAGCACGTCATCCGTTACCGGGTAGTATGTTGCGTTTTCCTGTCCTGTCGTCGGCGCATCCGTGGCGTGCTGTGCCGGGATGAGCCAGCATTGCCCCTCGGGCAGGCCGGGGTCTGCGGCAAAGGTCACTTCCTTCAGGGTGGCGCCGTCGATGTCCAACAGGGTCCACCGCAGCACATCCCGGGCTGCGGCCGGCCGGGAGGAGGCCGCGTCTGCCTCGAAGGTGCTTTCGGAGAGCCGCCACAGCAGCAGGTCCAGGCCGGGCACTGTAGCGTTTGTATCCTGCCGCGTCCAGTCTCTTGAGGGCAGGTCTTCTGCCGGGCGCGTTCCACCCTCACGCATAAGCACGACTTCCCGCGGCGTCAAACCCTGGTCTTCAAAAAATGCGAGCCGTTGGGACTGCACGGCGGCGGGATCGAAGGAAAGCACCCGACGGTCGCGCAGCAGGAACGGGTCTGGCGCCACCTTGAGCACGGCCGTGCGATCCACGGCGAGCAGGGCTGGCTGCCAGTCGCTTTTTGCAAGGTATTGTGCGTTGTTGCCAGGAACAGGGAAGAACTGCAGCTGCTGCGGGGTCTCCGCGCCCATGGGCCACAGGGACAGGCTGAGGGCGGCCGTGGCATTGGCAGACAGGCTGGTCTGCGGGACCAGCTGCCCCTTGAGGCCGACCACATCCAGCAACAGACGTTCGGCGTCCAGGGAGGAGACGGGATAGGCGGCGTAGTCCTCGGGCTGGGCAAAGGCGTATTGGGCTGGCCCGGTGCGGCGCAGCTCCACGGGAATATCCTGGTTGTCCACGCGGATACGGGTGATGTTCTGGGCCATCAGGCTGGTGAGGCGCAGATCATAATAGGCATCTGCCGTGGTGGCCTGCTCCAGCCAGTTGGCGCCCAGCAGGTATACCACGCCGGTGCCGTTGTCCGCAGGGGCCGGATCTTGCTCCAGGGTGGCGTACACGGCATCGCCGGCGGGATTCTTGCCGCCGAAGGCCAGGGTGTAGCGGGTGGCGGTGTCGGCCAGGATCAGGCGCTTGCCCGGCGCATCCAGGCCGTAGGCCTTCAGTTGTTTGGTGTCGCGCACATCCACATCCACCAGACTGCGGCGGGGCGGGTTGGCGTTGAAGAAGTTGGCCAGGGCCTCGGCCTTGCCGCGTTCGGCGCGCAGGCGTCGGGCTGGGTCGGCCTGGCTGATGAACCAGTCCCCGCCTTCTTTCTCCAGCACAAACGAGGCGTTGCCGGTGGTGGATTCCGCCCGCAGGAGCTGTTCCGGAGCCAGACGCGGCCAGGCCACGGCAGGCCGGGACGGCGGGGCCTGCGGTTCCGGCATGAGGGAGAACGCACCCCACACCAACCCTGCCAGCACGAAGAGAATGGCCAATCGTTTCATGGGAGCACCTCCTACCGCGCCCGCTTGCGGATCGTAGCCACGGCCAGGGCCGCACCGAACATGGCCAGGGGCAGCAGCACCAGCGGCACCCAGGAGAGCAGCAGCCGCTCACCGCCGGACAGGGCCAGGAAGACGTTGGGGACATCCGGCTTGCGCACCACGATGAGCCCTTCGCGCTCCAACAGCCAGTTGACGGCGTTGCGGGCCAGATCCAGGTTGCCGTACACATTGGCGTAGCGGTTGGTCAGGAAGTCCTGGTCGGCCAGCACCACGGCCCGCAGGTTGTCCAGGGGCGTTTTGGTGGCGTTGTCCGCATCCAGTTCCTTGACCATGGACACGGCGGCCCCGATCCACAGCGGGCCTTGCAGATCGGCGGCGGCGTCGAAGTCCGCCCGTCCGGTCCGGATGCCTGCCACGTCCCGCTCCAGCCAGGCCTGCTGGGTGGAGAGACCCAGGGGCATGACCTCCAGGGTGCGGTTGCCCAGGGTGGCATTCTCCACATCCGTCAGCGCGCCGGCGGTGGGGTAGAGGGTCAACAGGTTGAAGTCTTTGGTGATCGGATGGATGGGGTACTGCTGCACCAGCACGGTCAGGGCATCCCCCAGGATGGACTGCGCCGCCACGTCCACGGCCAGGCCCGGTTCCATGCGCACGCCCAGGTGCCGGGCGGTCCAGTCCGCCACGTTCACCGGATGCTCGGGAGCCAGGGCGATGAACATCCGCCCGCCGGCCTGCACATATTCGGCCAGCAGGTCCAGTTCCTTGGGCAGGTAGTTGCGGGTGGGGGCCAGGATGAGCACCAGATCGGCATCCTTGGGCACGCCCTGGCCTTCGGGGATGGCGGCCAGGGTCAGGGGGGCAATCTCCACACCCTGTTCCCGCAGGGCCTGGGCCAGCTGGCCGGCGCCGGCCTCCTGCAGGCCTTCCAGCTCCACCTCGCCGTGTCCCTGTACATGATACACGACGGCGCTGCGGGCGCTGGCCACCCGGGCAATGCCGTTGACGAGTTTTTCTTCATCCACAAAGGTCAGAATTTCCTTGCGATCACCGGAGCGCAGCACCACGCTGCCGGAGACGGTCACGCCCAGTTCCCGGGCGCGGAAGGGCGTGCGGTCCGGATCCACAAACTCCACGCGCACCCTGTCCGTTTCGCGCGAGACCAGATCGAAGAGATCTTCCAGTTGCTTCTTGAGGGGTTGGTCTTCGGGATTAAAGAAGGCCACCGCCTCCACGCTGGCATTGAGGTTGTTCAGGATGGTCACGGACTCCACGGCCAGGGAGTGCTGCTTGGCCGAGGTGGTGTCGTACCGCCAGCCCTGCTTTGCAGCCAGGGCGTAACAGCCAGCCAGCAGCCCGAGGCCGAGCACGCCGGCGAGAATGGTCTGGGAATAGCGCTTCCAGGCGGCCATGGATCAGTTCCTCCACCGCTGGTTTTCGAGGGAGAGCACCGCCAGCCAGAAAAAGCCGGCGGTGAAGGCCAGATAATAGATCACGCCCTTGAGCTCCAGCACGCCCCGGGTGAAGGGCTCGAAGTGCGTGAGCAGGGACAGGGACGCCGCCACCGCCGCCGGGCCCGTGGCCCCCAGCTCCGACAGCCAGGAGAGCACCCACAGGAGCAGCAGCGCAGCAAAGGTGAACACCGCGGCCATGATCTGGCTTTCCGTGAGCGAGGAGATGAAGCAGCCCAGGGAGGCAAAGGCCAACCCCATGAGCAGCAGGCCCAGCCAGCCGCACAGGACGGGCAGGGGTTCCACCTCGGCCATGGTCATGAGCAGGGCCGGCCCGATGGCCAGCCCGGCGCAGGTGGTCAGCAAGAACACGGCCACTGCAGCCAGCTTGCCGGCGGCAATCTCGTGTTCCTTGACCGGATAACTCATGAGCATCTCGAACGCGCCCATGCGCTTTTCCTCGCTGAAGGTGCGCATGGTGATGAGCGGCAGGAAAAAGAGCAGCATGACGCTGGACTGCTGCAGGTACGGCGAGATGATGTATTCAAAGGGCGTGACGCCGGACGTGCCGGGATTCTGCAGCAGCTGCAGGCTCACCAGCTCGAAGAACTGCACGGACGAAGTAAAAAAGTAGCCGCACACCACAAACAGACAGCCCAGAATGCACCAGGCCAGGGGCGTGCGAAACAGGATCATCACATCTTTCTGGGCGAGCAGCAGGGTTTTGTTCATGCCGCGGCCTCCTCACGTACGGGTTCGGTCGCTTCCGCCTCGGTGCGCACCAGATTGACGAAGGCGTCTTCCAGGCTCATGTCCGCCGGCTTGAACTCCAGCACCGGCCAGCCCTCGGCAAAGGCCACACGGGTCAGCAGGTCGCGTTCATCCTGGTCCTTGGGCAGCCGGGCGGGGTCGCTCTCCAGCACATAGGCCCCGGGCCCGTGCTGCTGCATGGCCGGCTCCACGATCTTGACGAAGGACTCTTGCCGATACCGCGCCAGCACTTTTTCCTGCATGTGTTCGGAGACGCCCAGCCGCAGCAGGTGCCGGCCCTGACCGCCGAAGGCGCGGGCGAGGTTGGCCGGGGTGTCCTCGGCCACGATGCGGCCCTTGTTGATGATGAGCACGCGGCTGCAGGTCAGTTCCACCTCGGGCAGGATGTGGGTGGAAAGCAGGATGGTCTTTTCCTGGCCCATTTCCTTGATGAGGTTGCGGATTTCCCGAATCTGGGACGGGTCCAGCCCCACGGTGGGTTCATCCAGGATCAGCAGTTCCGTCTGGCCCAGGATGGCCTGCGCCAGGCCCACGCGCTGCTGGTAGCCCTTGGACAGATGCCGGATGAGCTTGCCGCGCACATGGGCCAGGCCGCAGCGGGCCATCACCTCGGGCACCTGTTTGGCTGGTGCGGCGCTCTGCTTGAGCCGGGCCACCCACTGCAGGTATTCTTCCACGCGCAGTTCGGGGTACAGGGCCATGTTTTCCGGCATGTAGCCCAGGCGCTTGCGCAGGCCGATGGGATCCTTGCGGATGTTGCGGCCGTCCAGGGTCACCTCGCCGGCAGACGGGATGAGAAAGCCGGTGAGGATGCGCATGGTGGTGGATTTGCCGGCGCCGTTGGGGCCGAGCAGTCCCAGGATCTCGCCCTTGCCCAGGGTGAAGGAGACGTCATGCAGGACCTGGACGGGGCCGTAGCGATGTCGTACGTTGCGGACTTCTAGCATGGGGCCGTTCCTCGGTCCGGGGGCCGGGCCGTGTTCGCACGAGGCCTGGCGCCCCGAAAATGGAGTGGTTTTTATTTCGATTTCAACAACATGATGCTGACTGGCTGCGTCCGGCGGGCGCGAATGGCCGTGGAGCCCATCGCAACCAGCGCATCTCTATACCCATCTGCCCCTGGCATCGTCAACAGCATGCGACATCGTCTCAACTTCGTCCAGAAAAATTGCGTCGCCTCGGCTGGCAAGCTGCTGCATCAGAGCGGCACGCTTTTCGCCGGCGCGCGCATTGGCGTGGCCGTGTCCGGCGGCGTGGATTCGGCCGTGCTGCTGGAGGTGCTGCGCCAGCGCCAGCGCATCCTGCCGTTTCCCATCGAATTGCTGTGCTTCCACATCAATCCCGGCTTTGATTTCGAGTTGCACCTGAAACTGCGGGACTGGGCGGCCAGCCTGGGCCTGGCCGGCGTGTTCGAGCGCACGGAGTTCGGGCCGCGGGCCTTTTCCGAGGAGAATCGCAGCAACTCCCCGTGTTTTTTGTGCAGTTCCTGGCGGCGGACCCGGCTGTTCGACCTGTGCCGCCAGTACGGCTGCACCCATCTGGCCCTGGGGCATCATGCGGACGATCAGGCCGTGACCTTTTTCATGAACCTGTTCGACAACGGCCGCGTGGACGGTCTGGCCCCGGTGGAATCCTTTTTTCAGGGGCGGTTGCAGGTGATTCGCCCCCTGCTGTGGCTGGAAAAATCCCAGCTCAGACGCGCCGCCCGGGCCTGGGGGCTGCCGGTGTTCGAGAACCCCTGCCCGGCCTCCAAGGAAGATGCGCAGGGGCTGGCCCTGAGCAACCGCGCCCGCACCACGCAGTGGATTCGGGAACAGGTGGGCGGGGATCCTGCGCGAAAGGCCAACGTGTACAACGCCCTGCGCCGGCATGCCCTGGCGCGGGGGGCGCGGATGCCGGGGGGCGTTGTGGAAGAATCTTGAGAAAATCTGGAGGGATGGCGACGTGATGTGAAGGTTTTGTAATGCGCTGCACCTTGACAGCACGCCCCCGGCCTTCTAGAAGGTGTATCTCAAACGCTATGCTGCGGCGTGTTGTTTTTCCGCAAGCTGGCAACGGTTCGTACAATCAGCGGCGCGCCTGCCGCCGGATCCAGTCCGGTGCGGGCGGGGGCCGCATGCCGGTTGCGCATCGCCAGCCCCGAACCATCCGTATCCCGGGAGGCCTATGCTGTTTCGCAAGTATCACGTCGTCATCTTCAAGGATAACCAGGGCACCTGCAGCAAGCTGCGTCTGCATTCGTGGATGTTCTTTCTGCTGGGCGGCCTGTTCGTCCTGCTGGTGGTCGGCAACGTGGTGTTTCTCCGCTCGTTGCACGGCGTGAAGTTCATGGAACAAAGCGTGGAGGCGGCGCAAAAGAAGGTCAAGGCCCAGGAAACGCAGATGCTTGCCCTGTCCGGCAAGATCAATGCCCTGGAAAAGGACCTGACCCGCATTCGCGACTTTGACTCCCAACTGCGCGTGATGATGAATCTGGATTCCCAGGTGGAAGCCGTGGGCTCCGTGGGCAATCCCAAGGCCGAGGATTTTGCGGAAAAGGCCGCCCTGCTGCGGCAGGAACGCCTGGCCCGCCGCATGCACGATTTCCTGGATTCCCTGACCACGGATGCCCAGCTGGAACTGGTGCGTCAGGAACAGATCATCGACGCGTTGCGCGGCAATCTGGAGCAGCTGGCGTCCATCCCCTCCATCTGGCCCACGCAGGGCTGGGTGACGTCCGCCTTCGGGCCGCGGCGTTCCCCCTTCACCGGGCGCAACGAATTCCATCAGGGGGTGGACATCTCCAACAAGATTGGCACGCCCATCTATGCCCCGGCCAAGGGTGTGGTGACCTTTGCCGCCAACGACGCCGCCAATGGCAAGACCCTGGTTGTCCAGCACGGCGGCGGTCTGGTGACGCGCTATTCCCATCTGCAGGACTTCAATGTGAAGGTGGGGGACAAGACCGAGCGCGGCCAGCTCATCGCCTCCATGGGCAACACCGGCACCTCTACCGGCCCGCACCTGCATTACGAAGTGCGCCTCAACGGCGCGCCCGTGAATCCCATGCGCTATATTCTGGAATAGGCTGGCCCCGTGTGCGGCATTGCCGGGTTGTGGCGTCTCGGCGCTCCCCTGGAGGGCATGCAGGCGGACCTGCAGGCCATGGCCGACGCCCTGCGCCATCGCGGCCCTGATGCCGCCGGCGTCTGGCTGGACACGTCCCCCGCTGACGCCTCCCGCGCCTCGCCTTCCACGGTGGGGCTGGCCCATCGCCGGCTGGCCATTCTGGATCGATCCCAGGCCGGGACCCAGCCCCTGGCCACGTCCGACGGTCGCTGGCATCTCGTCTACAACGGCGAGATCTACAATCACCTGACCCTGCGCCGGGAGCTGCCGTATCCCTTCCGCAGTCATTGCGACACCGAAACCCTGCTGGCGGGCATTGCCGCCTGGGGCGTGGCGCAGACCCTGGCCCGGATCCAGGGCATGTTCGCCCTGGCCTGCTGGGATGCCCATACCCGCACCCTGCATCTGGCCCGGGACGCCTTTGGCAAGAAGCCGCTCTATTATGGATGGCTGGGCCGGGAGTTCGTTTTTGCCTCGGAACTCAAGGCCCTGGCCGCCACGTCCTGCTGGCGGGCCGCCCCGCCGGCCCTGGATCGTCAGGCCCTGGCCCTGTTCTTCCGCTATGCCGCCGTGCCCGCGCCCTGGTGCATCTGGGAAGGACTGCACAGCCTGCCGCCCGGCACATGGCTGACCATTGCTGACGATGCGGTGCTGGATCGCCGGCTGCCTGCGCCCGAGCGATGGTGGCGCCTGGGCGAGGTCGTCCGTCACGGGGTGGCGGCGCCGTTTCCCTCCCTGGATGCGGCGTGTGAGGTGATGGGGCCGTTGCTGCAGGACGCCGTGACCTGCCGGCTGCAGGCGGATGTGCCGGTCGGGGTCTTCCTGTCTGGCGGCATTGATTCCAGTCTGGTGGCCGTGCTGGCGGCCCGGGCGGCCGCTGCCGGCGGTGTGTCCGAACTCGTCGCCTTCACCATGGCGTCCTCCCATGCCGAGTATGACGAGGCGGACGTTGCCCGCAGGACCGCCGCCAGCCTGGGACTGCGGCACGTGGTGGAATCGGTCAGCGAGGCGGACGCCCTGGCCTGCATCGCCGACATGCCGATGGTCTATGACGAGCCCTTTGCCGACGCCTCCCAGTTGCCCACGCTGCTGCTGTCCCGTCTGGCGCGACGGCATGCGGTGGTGTTGCTGTCCGGGGACGGCGGGGACGAGCTGTTCGCCGGCTACACCCGGCACCTGCGCGCCCCGGGGCTCTGGCAGCGCATGGCGTCCATCCCGCTCTCCGTCCGCCTGCTGCTGGCCCAGGTGCTGGCCAGGGTGCTGGAGCATGGCGGCGAGGCGCTGCTGGCGACGGCCTACGAAGCCTGCGCCCCCCGGCTGCCGGCGCGCTGGCGGCAGACCGTGTTTCGGGACAAGATCCACAAGCTCGGCCAGGCGTTGCGGGCGTCGTCGTCCCGGGATTTCTACCACGCCTTTCTCTGCCAATGGACAGACCCGCCCCTGCGCCGCGGCGGGGCCGGGACGGTCATCCCCAATCCCCTGGCCGCGATGGAACAGGAGCTGGCGGGGATGCCGGAGCTGCCCTTCGTCTTCTGGATGCAGGCCATGGATCAGGCGGGCTATCTGGCCTGGGACATCCTGCCCAAGGTGGACCGCGCGTCCATGGCGGCATCCATTGAGGTGCGCTGCCCGTACCTGGATCGTCGCGTGGCCGAGGCCGCCTGGCGGCTGCCCCTGGCGGCGCGGGTGGCCGGGGGCAGGGGCAAGGTGGTGCTGCGTCGGATGCTGGACACGCTTCACCCCCTGCCGCACCTGAATCGGCCCAAGCAGGGCTTCGGCGTGCCCCTGGAACACTGGCTGCGCGGTCCCCTCAAGGCCTGGGCTGACGATCTGCTGCATCCCTCCCGGCTCAGGGCGCAGGGGTTCCTGGACCCCGTGGCCGTGCGCCAGGCCTGGGACGAGCACCAGTCCGGCCGGCGCAATCGGCAGTATGCATTGTGGACGGCGTTGATGTTTCAACGCTGGCTGGAGGTCTGGCGGGCATGAGCGAGTCGCCATCCATCGCCTTGGTGTCGCATGTGGATCTGAATCTGGCCCGCTTCCGCCGTACCCTCATGCAGATGCTGCTGGAGGATGGCTGGCGGGTGAGCGCCGTGGTCCCGCGCGGCCGTCATGCCCGGGAGATCGAGGAGCTGGGCGTGGATCTGCTGGAGTATCCGGCTTCGCGCGAGGCCCTGGCCGCTCGTGGCCTGGGCAGACACTTGCAAGCCCGGGCCGGGTTGGCCCGGCTGTTTGCCGGCCGGCGGTTCGATGTGGTGCACAGCTTCACCCACCTGCCGAACCTGCTGTGCCGGGCGGCGCTGCCCTGGCGCAGGCGACCGCTGCTGGTGAACGCCGTCACCGGGCTGGGGTCCGGGTTCCTGCGGCCGGGACTCAGGGGCATGGCCCTGCGCATGGCCTTGCATCAGTGCTACGCCCGCTCGGCGGCTCGCTGCGATGCCGTGCTGTTCCAGAACGAGGACGATCACACCTATTTCACCTGGCGTGGGCTCACGGGCCGGGCGCTGACGCAGGTGGTGCCCGGCAGCGGGGTGGATCTGACCCGCTTTCGGCCGAATCTGTTGTCTGTGGAAGAACGTCGCCGTCGCCGTGCGGCCCTGGGCTGTACCGATCGGCAGGTGGTGGCCGTGATGGCGGCCCGGCTGCTGTTCGACAAGGGCATCCGCGAAACCATGCTGGCGGCGCAGGCCCTGGCGACGGCAACGCCGTCCCTGCGGTTGCTGGTGGCTGGCGCGCCGGACCCGGGCAATCCCTGCTCCCTCACCGAGGCGGACATGCAGACCTTCGCCGGGCTGGGCAACGTGCGGTTTTTGGGCTGGCAGGAGGAGATGGCGCAGCTATGGAGCCTGGCGGATTTCGCCATCCTGCCGTCATACCGCGAGGGTGTGCCCGTGAGCATGCAGGAGGCACTGGCCTGCGGGGTGCCGGTGATTGTCACCGATGTGCCGGGGTGCCGGGAGATTGCCGCGCCGCGGGCCGAGGAGGTCCGGGCTGGCAGAACCCTGGGCGAGCATGCGCTGTGCGTGCCGGCCGGGCAGTGGCCGCCTTTGGCCGAGGCCATGCGGCGTGTGGCGGAAACGCCGGCGCTGCGCACGTCCATGGCTGCTGCCGCGCGCAGGAAGGCCGAGGAAGCCTTTGACGCCAGGGCGCTGGCCCGCAGGACAATGGACGTCTACGCAGCCCTGCTGGAGGGCCGCAGACAGTGATGGGACATCAGGCCGAGGGCTGATCGGCCGTGTCGGGGCGCTGCGCCTGGGGCGCTGTCCCGGTCTGAGCCGGGGATTCCGCTGCCGCCGTGGCCTGTACCGTGGGGCGTTTGCAGGGCATGGCCTCCAGGGCCTCGGCGTCGGCCTTGGCCAGGGCATGGAGCCTGCCATACACGGGCAGGTGGTACTTGATCTTGGCAAAGGCAATGCGCAGCACGATGTACAGCGGGATGAACCAGAATTCCGGCCGCACCTGCCCGAGAAACGGCGCGGAGAGATCGATCACCCGGCCGAAGCGATAGTCCATCCAGCCCAAAGCCAGGGCCAGGGGCCAGATGGAGGCGCAGAACAGGGTGGCCCCCAAAAAGAAATTCCGGCCGAAGGCGTCGTTGGCCAGGGTGTTGCAGGCCTTGAAGGCGGCCTTGTCCTTTTCCACCAGGGCCTCGAAGCTCATGTCGCTGTGCTTCTTCATCTCCCGCTGCTGGGCCAGATGGGCCGAGCGGTTGATGCGATAGGCCAGGGACATGGCCACGTCCCCCACCACAATGGCGCACAGGGCCACATACACGCTGCCCACCACAAAGCCCCAGTGCGGGTCCGGCATCAGGCGAAAGGCCCAGATGAAGCCAGGATCAAGGAAGGTGTTCAGGTCTGCAAGGCTGCTCATGCGATATCCTACTAAAAAAGGAAGGGGCCGCCAGGCAGCGGCCCCTGGTGCGACGACGAACGGTTAGAAAATCCGCATGCCGAAGAAGCCGCGCAGGATGTAATCCACGCCGGTGTAGAAGGCCAGGACGATGAACAGCACCTTGAGGGCGGTGTCCGGGATGTACTTGGAGGTGCGGGGGCCGATGATGGAGCCGATGACGATGCCCACCATTTCCGCGCCGATGAAGGACCACTCGATGGGCGTGCCCTGCATCATGTAGGAGAAGATGGAGGTGATCATGCCCACGAACACGCCCATGGCCGAGGTGCCAGCCACCAGGTACATGGGCAGGCCGGCCATGGAGGTGAGGAAGGGCACCAGCAGGAAGCCGCCGCCCACGCCCAGGAAGGACGCGATGGCGCCGATGATGAAGGCGCCGATGACGGGCACGATGGGGTTGAACTTGAATTCCACGCCGAAGAACGTGAACACGCAGCTGGTGGCGGTGAAGGACTGGATTTTCACGCCCTGGTCGGCAATGTTGCCGCCCTTCTTCACGCTTTCCTGGAAGGCCTTGGCAGCGGCGGAGGCGGCCTTCTTCTTGGCCTTGCCGGCAGGCGTGACTTCATACACCAGATACAGGCCCAGGAGCAGCACGAACAGGCCGAAGTAGCCCTGGTACGAGCTCAGGTTGATCTTGCCTGCGGTGAGCATGGGCACGAGATAGGAGCTGATGATGGTGCCAATGCCCAGAGCCAGGCCCAGGGGCAGCACCAGACGGCCCATTTTCCAATAGTTGTAGGTGGAAATGCCTGCAGAAGTGCCCACGAGGTACTGGTTGGAGGTACGGATGGAGTCCGTGACGATCTTGTTCAGCTGCAGGTCCTTGCCAAAGCTCTTGGCATACGCCCCGAAACCGAAGACGGTCATGTGGCCGATGGCCGCCATAACCCCGCCGAACGCGCCCACGGTGGAGAAGATCCAGCCGACCCAGATGGCCCAGAGCAGGCCCTTCCACCAGTCGATCACCGGGCCGCCGGGAATGCCCAGGAAGCCGGCAGGCTGGGCAGGGTCAACCTTGCCCGCCGTCACGGCCTGCTGGATGGCGTCGGCCAGTTTCTGCGACTGCGCCATGGCAGGTTCCTGGAATGCAATGAGCGTCACGGCTGCTATTGCCAGCAACAGCGCAAACAGTTTCATGTGCTTCACGTCTCTCACTCCTTCTCGACTTGAGTCAGTGATAATAAGATCCTGTCGCCACAAAGGGCTTCAGGCGAGTTCCCCGTCAAAGAGTCAATGCTTTCCCAATGATTCCGATGCGCTCCCACCACGGACGCTGCGAAATCAGGCGCGCTCCTGCCGTGCCAGCACGGTTTGGGCGTAGGCTTCGCGGTTCTTGTTGGAATTCTCATTCACATCCACGAATTCCAGCGCATGGGCGCAGCAGGCGGTCACGCAGGCCGGCTTGAGCCCTTCGGCCAGACGGTCGCGGCAGAAGTCGCACTTGATGGCCTTGCCCTGCTCGTCATCCCACTGCGGAATGCTCCAGGGGCAGGCCTGGATGCAGGCCTTGCAGCCCACGCACAGATCCGACTGCACATGCACCAGCCCCTGCTCATCGCGGGTCATGGCCCCGGTGGGGCAGGAGGCGATGCACCACGCCTTGGCGCAGTGAAAGCAGGTCATGTACATGGTCAGGAGCCGGGGCTTGCCGCCACGGTTCACCGGCCCCTTGGAGACCAGCTTGCCCAGCCATGCGCCTTCGGGCACCTTGTTTTTGGCCTTGCAGTGCATCTCGCAGGCATAGCAGCTGATGCAGCGGTTGGCGTTGAACTTGATGATCTGTTTGCCCATGGTGTCCTCCTGCTCCAGAGATGGCTGGCCCGATCTCTTATTTGATACCGATATGGTGTGAATTTCACGGAAGGCTGTCAAAGCGCAGCCTCTTTTCAGGGACGACGAATGTTACGGCATCACCGCATGCCCGGCTGCTGTGGCCAGATCGAATATCGCACCCGGCATGGTGCCCATCACCAGCAGCACCACGGCCAGGGCAAGGCCCCAGACGAGATCTCCCATCGGGCGTTTGACACTGCCGGCAGGAACATCGTCGGCATCATGCGTATAGGCATGCCGCACCAGGGAGAGGTAGTAGTAGATGGCGATGGCCGTGTTCAGCACCGCGACGATCACCAGCCAGTTGTAGCCATGGCCCCAGGCGCTCTTGAGGAGCATCAGCTTGCCCATGAAGCCCGCCGTGGGCGGCAGGCCCACCAGGGCAAAGGCGCTCACGGCCAGCACCAGGGCCAGCACGGGTTCGCGGCGGGACAGGCCATCCAGATCTTCCAGGGCCACGTTCTTGCCGTCGGGAGCCAGACGGCACAGCACCCAGAAGATGGCCAGATTCATGAGGATGTACACCAGCGCGTAGAAGCTCGCCGCAGCCAGGCCCTCAGCGGTGCCGGACACGAGGCCGAGCATCAGATAGCCCGCATGGGCCACGCTGGAGTAGCCGAGCAGGCGCTTGATGTCGCGCTGGGCCAGGGCCGCCAGGTTGCCGTAGGTCATGGAGATGGCGCCCAGCACGGCCAGCAGCAGCGTCACTTCCAGGCCGGGGGTCAGGAGCGCGGCAAAGCGCACCAGCACCACGGCTGCGCCCAGCTTGGGCAGGGTGGCGATGAAGGCGGACGTTTCGTTGGCGCTGCCCTGGTACACGTCCGGGGCCCAGAAGTGGAAGGGGAACAGCGCCAGCTTGTAGAACATCCCGCACAGGAACATGGCCAGTCCGACCGCAGCCAGGGGCGCGCCGGCCAGGGAGAAGTCCTTCCCGGCCAGAACAGCCAGATACGTGGTGCCGTGGCTGCCCCAGAGGTAGGAGAGGCCATACAGGGCAATGGCCGTGGCCACCGCACCGAAGAGGATGTACTTGACGCCGGCTTCCGCGGCCTGGCGTTCCTTGGCCCGCAGGGGCACCACCGCATACAGGCTGTAGGAGGAGATTTCCAGGGCCACGTAGATGGTCACGCACTCCACGCAGGAGGCCAGGAGCATCAGCCCCCAGGCCGAGGCGGCCAGGAAGAAGTAGAAGTCCGGCTTCTTGGCGGCGTCCAGCTGGGGCGGGTTGGCTGCGTTCAGGGCGGCGATGGTGAAGCCCACGGCCACGGCCAGCTTGAAGAACTGGGAGAGGGCGTCGATCTGATACGCGCCGTAGAACAGGCTGCCGCTGTCGCCCATGCCGATCAGCGCCGCGGCGATGGTGGCCAGTCCGCCGTAGGGCAGCCAGCACAGGCAGCGCTTGGAGCCGTCCGGGGTGAGGGACTGCACGAAGAGCACGGCCATCACGCCGAAGAGGGCCAGTTCAGGCAGGCAGAGTGCGAGGTTGTACTGGCTCATGTCAGCGGACCTCCCCTTGGGTCTTCCCGGCCAGATGCGCATCGAGTTTTGCCAGGGCGGGCGATGTCGGCACCGCCTTGGCCTGCATGGTCATGTGAACCTTGGCGCGGTAGTCGGTCAGCAGTTTTTCCACGGAGGGCGTCACCACTTTGAGGGCCAGGCCAGGAGCGATGCCCAGGTACAGCGTGAGGAAGGCCAGGGGCAGCAGGTACGTCCATTCCCGCAGATTCAGGTCGCCCCAGCCTTTGCCGGCGGGGGAGGCGGGCTGCCCGTAGGCCATCTTCAGGCCCAGGCGCAGCATGTACGCCGCGGCCAGCATGGCGCCGGGGATGCCTGCCATGCCCAGCCAGGTGTTGAACTCAAAGGCGCCAATGAGCACCAGCAGTTCGCCCACGAAGCTGTTCAGCCCCGGGAAGCCCAGCGAGGCCAGGGCAAACAGCCCGAAGAAGCCCATGAACGCCGGCAGATGTTTGCCCAGGCCCATGTTTTGCGTGATCTCGCGGCTGTGGCTGCGTTCGTAGATCGCCCCGACCATCATGAACAGCGCGCCGGTGACGATGCCGTGGTTGAGCATGACCATGAGCGCGCCTTCCACCCCGGCCTGGGTGAAGACGAAGATGCCCAGGGTGACGAAGCCCATGTGCGCCACGGAAGAGTAGGCGATGAGCTTTTTCATGTCCTGCTGGCCCAGGGCCACAAAGCCGCCGTAGAGGATGGACGCCACGCTGATGGCCAGCATCAGGGGGGCGTAATGGTCCGCTGCGGCCGGGGTGAGCCCGATGCAGAATCGCAGGAAGCCGTAGGTCCCCATCTTGAGCAACACCGAGGCCAGCAGTACGGACCCGGCCGAGGGCGCTTCCACGTGGGCCGCGGGCAGCCAGGTGTGGAAGGGGAACATGGGCACCTTGATGGCAAAGGCCAGGGCCATGGCCAGGAAGATCCAGCACTGGAAGTCGAAGGCGTAGTCCCCCTGCATGAGGGCGGGGATGGAGAAGGTGCCCTCGTGCACGTACAGGGCCACGATGGCCGCCAGCAGCAGGGTGGAGCCGGCCAGGGTGTACAGGAAGAACTTGATGGAGGCGTAGCGCCGGCGCGGCCCGCCCCACACGGCGATGAGCAGGTACATGGGCACCAGCATCGCTTCCCAGAAGATGTAGAAGAGTACCAGATCCATGGCCACGAACACGCCCACGCAGGCCCCGGTCATCAGCAGCAGGCAGACGTGGAATTCCTTGACCCGTTTGGAGATGTACGTCCAGGAACACAGGGTGCACAGGGGCAGCAGCACTGCCGAAAGCACCACCATGAAGAGCGAAAGCCCGTCCACCGCCAGGTGATAGGTGAGTCCGGCCGCGGGCATCCAGGGATGCAGCTCCACGAACTGCCAGCCGGCGTCGCCCAGGGCAAAGCCGCCCAGCAGCGTCAGAGCCAGCAGGGTTTCCACGATGCCAATGCACAGGGTGATGAACCGCGCCGCCGTATCGTCCACCCGCAGCACCATCAGGGCGATTGCGCCGACGATGGGCAGGAAGATCAGGTTCGTGAGATACGGGAACGCGGCGAGCATATGCTGTTCCATTTTTATCCCCCTATCCCAGCCACCACAGGCACGCAGCGATGCCCAGGCCCAGCGCCGTGGCCAGCGCAGCATAGTGTTGCAGATCGCCCGTTTGCAGGCGGGCCGCCAGTCGGCCTGTGGCGCCCACGGTCTTGGCGGACCCGTCCACCACACCGTCGATGGCCGCCACGTCAAAGGCGCTCGCCCCCTTGGCCCCCAGCTTGAGGCCGGGCAGGCCCAGGGTCCGGTACACCTCGCTCCAGATGCTGTCGATCCAGGCCGCCGGCCGGCTCACCAGGGTGTAGAAGGCCTTGCCGACGAGCACATAGAACCACTCGAAGTCCATGTTGCGCTGGGCATGCGGGGTGAGCACGTTGCGCAGGAGGTAGAAGCCCAGGCCGGTGAAGCCCAGCAGCGTGAAGGCCTGCAGGATGTTGAAGAGATCGTACGGGTGGAATTCCACATGCCCCAGCCCGGTCACAAAGGGCGTGTACGCCGTAATCTGTTCCGCGTGCATCGGGAAGGGCAGCAGCGAGTACAGCAGGTTGGGGAACAACCCGGTGACGAGGCAGAGCACCGCCCCGCCGAACATGGCCACATACATGTTCACCGGGATGGGTTCCAGTTGCAGTGTCGAATCCGGCTTGGCGAAGAAGGCGAAGTACGGCAGCTTGATGCCCACGGAGAGGAACGTCCCCACCGCGGCGATTTCCATGCCCAGGGCCAGCCAGGTGTGGTGCGACTCGGCCGCGCCGGCGATGGTCATGGTCTTGGAGATGAACCCGTTGAAGAACGGCATGCCGGAGATGGACACCGCCGCGGCCATGTACAGCACGAACACCAGCGGCAGCCGGCGGGCCAGGCCGCCCAGCTGGCTCAGGTTGGCCGTGCCGGCGGCGTGCAGCAGGCAGCCGGCGCCCATGAAGAGCAGGCCCTTGTACAGGATGTGCGCGTAGGCGTGGGCGCAGGCGCCGTTCACGGTCATGGCCGTGCCGATGCCGATGCCTGCCACCATGTATCCGACCTGGGAGACGATGTGATACGAGAGGATGCGCCGGGCGTTGTTTTCCATGGTCGCGTAGAACACGCCCCACAGACACATCACCACGCCCAGGATGCCCAGAATCTCCACCCCGGCGAAGGCCCGGGCCAGGACGTACACCGCCGTCTTGGTGGTGAAGGCGCTCATGAATACCGCGCCCGTTACCGTGGCTTCGGGGTAGGCGTCGGGCAGCCAGGCATGCAGGGGCACCACCGCGGCGTTCACGGCAAAGCCGAGCAGGATCAGCCAGTCATACAGCTGCAGGGCGTTCGGGTCCACGGGGTTGAAGTCGAAGTTGCCCGTGGCCTGATAGCGCAGCATGATGCCGCCCAGCAGGACCAGCCCGCCGAAGGTGTGCACCAGGAAGTAGCGGAAGCCTGCGGCCGTGGACTGCTGCCGGCGGCGGAACCAGATGAGCAGGGTGGAGGCCACGCTCATGAGTTCCCAGCCGATGAAGAGCGTCAGATAATCCCCGGCGAAGACGCACACAAACGCCCCGCCCACATAGGCCATGCTGGCCACGTGCTGCCAGCGGTCCTTGAGATGCATGGCGTAGATGCAGCCCAGGATGGCCTGCAGGGCGAAGATGTGGGCGAAGATGATGGAGAGCCGGTCCACCCGCGCCAGATTCAGGTCCAGCCCCAGCCAGTGCAGGTACAGGTTGGCTCCGCCGTCGCCCTGGCTGATGCACACCATCACGCCGAAGGCCAGCACGGCCATGGCCGGCAGCAGCCAGCGGTGGATGGCCCGCGGCAACAGTGCCGCGCCCGCGGCGCCCACGGCGAAGAACGTCGCGGGATGAAAGAAGAAGGACGCCGTTTCAGCGGTCATAATAGTCCTCCCGGCGGCCGATGAGCTTTGCCACGATTTTCTTCAGCACCAGCGCCATGATCACGGCCGTGCCCAGGGCGAAGACGGCCCAGAAGCCGGGCAGGGCATCCACCCCAAAGTGCGGATGGGCCGGCCGAAGAAAGAGGTTCATCACCACCATTGCACCCAGCGCCACGAAGAAGGCCAGCCGCCAGGCAGCGGCGTTGTTCCGCTGCCGCGCAAACCAGCTCCCCAGGGAGTTCTGCAGCTCGTCCCAGGCCATCACAACCCTCGCAAGGTGTTGATGAAGTGCAGGAAGACGGGGAACAACCCCAGCGCCACCGAAAACGCCGCTGTCAGGCACAACGGCACCACCATGGTGGGCGCAGCCTCTTTGAAGTGTGCCATGGCCGCCTCGGCTTCGCCCTCTGCCGGCTTCTTGAAGAATGCCGTGAACAGAATGGGCATGAAGTAGCCTGCATTAAGGATGGTGGAGAGCAGCAGGGCGCACATCAGCACCGTCTCGTGCGTCTCCATGGCCCCGCGCAGCATGTACCACTTGGAGACGAAGCCGCACACCGGCGGCACGCCGATCATGGAGAGCGAGGCCACGGCAAAGGCCCCGAAGGTCCAGGGCATCTTGCGCCCCAGGCCGTTCATCTTGCTGATCTGCTTCAGGTGCGTGGCCACATAGATTGCGCCGGCGCCCATGAAGAGGGTGATCTTGGAGAAGGCATGGTGGGCGATGTGCATCAGCCCGCCTTCCACGGCCAGGGGGGCCAGCATGGTCACGCCCAGGATAACGTAGGAGAGCTGCGCCACCGTGGAGTAGGCCAGTCGGGCCTTCAGATCGTCCTTGGTCAGGGCGATGATGGACGCCGCCACCAGGGTGAAGGCCGCCACATAGGCGGTGGGGATGCCCAGGAACAGCGTGTCCATGGTCTCCAGCCCGAAGCCCGAGAGCACCACCCGGGAGACGGAGAACACCCCGGCCTTGACCACGGCCACCGCATGCAGCAGGGCCGAGACCGGCGTGGGCGCCACCATGGCCGAGGGCAGCCAGTTGTGGAAGGGCATGATGGCCGCCTTGGCCAGACCGGCGATGTACAGCACATACGTCAGCTGCACCAGATGCGGATTGGCTGTGGCCGGGAAGATGCCCGTGGCCACATCGTGCAGGTTGAAGTCCAGCGTGCCGGCCAGCACGTAGGTGAGCACCATGGCCGGCAGGAAGAACAGCTTGGACGTGCCGATCAGGTAGATGAAGTACTTGCGCGCCCCGGCCCAGGCGGCGTCGTCCTCATGATGGGCGACCAGGGGATACGTGAAGACCGAGATGATTTCGTAGAACAGGTACAGCGTGAAGATGTTGGCAGACATGGCCACGCCGAGCGCGCCGAAGATGGCCACGGCGAAGCAGAAGTAGTACCGCGTCTGCGCGTGTTCGTTCAGGCCGCGCATGTAGCCGATGTTGTAGCTGGTCACCAGAATCCACAAGAACGGGGCGATGCAGGCGAAAATCAGCGCCAGGCCGTCCATGCAGAAGGAGATGGAGATGCCGGGATACAGCGTCACCAGGGTGTACTGCAGCACCTGGCCGTCCAGCACGTCCGGGATGAAGCTGAACACGGCAAGGCTGGCCAGGATGGCGGCCACAAAGGACACACCCTCGCGCTGGTTGATGTTCTTGCGGAGCAGATAGATGACGAACGGGGCCAGAAACGTCACAATGAGGGGCATGAGCAAGGCGGGCGTGTGCATGATCTTCCCCTACCCCTTGAGTTCCGAGACGGCCTCGACGGAAGCCGTGCCGAATCGTTTGGCCAGCACCAGGACGATGGCCAGCACCAGGGTGGCTTCGGCCGCGGCCAGACCCATGACCAGCAGCGCCCCGAGCTGGCCCAGGCCGGCCTGGCTCGCCTGCTCGGTCGCGGCGGGCGAAAGCTGCGTGGCCGCCACAATGGAGAGCCCCGCGCCGTTGAGCATCAATTCCACGCTGATGAGCATCCCCACCAGTGTCCTGCGCAGGCAGAAGCCGACGAGCCCCAGGGCCAGCAGCGTCACCGCGGCGAGCTGATAGCACAACAATGGATTGGCGAAGAGCGCGCTCATTTGGAAAGCCTCCGCTCGAACCCGAGGACCACTGCCCCGGCCATGGCCACGAAGAGCACCAGGGAGATGGCCTCGAAGGCCAGCACGTAGTCGGTCAACAACAGGTTGCCCAGCACGGCCAGGGAGGTTTCCACCGGCGTACCGGAAGGCATGGGCGCGTGCCGCAGCAGCAGGCCGCCCAGGATGGCCGCCGGCGAGGCTGCGGCCAGCACGGCCAAAATCTTTTTACTCGCTGCGGGGCATCCTTCTTCCTCGCCCCTGGTGAGCATGATGGCGAAGAAGATGAGCACGGACACCGCGCCCACATAGATGAGCAGTTGCATCAGCGCGATGAAGGGCGCCTGCATCAGCAGGTACATCCCCGAGACGCCGAAGAGCGTTTTGACGAGCCCGAGCATGGCCTTGACCAGATTCTTCGCCGCCACGGCCATGATCCCGCCCACCAGGATTGCCAGGAAGTACAGGAGAAACAGCGCCTTGGCTGTGGCGTCCGCCGTCAGGAAGTCCAGGGTCATACGCCTTCGCCTCCTTCCGCATCCTTTTTGACGAATGGTTTGCGCGGGGCGAGTTTTTCCGGCTTGCCGCCGCCGCGGGGACCCTCGCCGGGGGCGGGGGCTTCAGGCTGGCGATGCAGCCGGGCCAGCAGATCGAGGTGGAAGGCCTCGCGCGTGGGGCCGGCCAGATACAGGTTGGCGGAGTGTCGCAGGCTGACCACCGGGCACACCTGCACGCACAATCCGCACAGGCTGCACAAGGTGTAGTCCAGGTGGAAGGCCGTCACCTTTTTGCGGCCGCCGTCCTTGGGCATGTCTGCCGTGCGTTTGGTTTTGGGGGTCACGGTGTCCGTGTCCACGGTGTCTTCCGCAGGCTGGGCAGCCTTGGCCGGCTTGGCGGGTTTCTCCACCTTGAGGCGGATGCAGTTCGAAGGGCAGATCCGCTCGCATTGCATGCAGGCGATGCAGCGCGGGGTCTGGGCGTCGTCTTCCAGGGGCACCAGCTCAATGTGTCCGCGGTAGCCCTGGAGGGCGGCATCACCCACCACCTGCCGGGGGTAGTGCACCGTGCGCTGTGGCTTGGCGAATTCCCGGCCGGTGATCCTGAGCCCCACCACCAGACTCTTGAGGCCCTGCAAGGCCTCCACAATGGGTTCGAAGAGGGAAGCGCGCATGGTCACACCACCGCCAGTGCCACGAAGGTGGCCAAAAGATTCACAAGCGCCAGGGGAATGAGCCATTTCCAGCACAGGTTGAGAATCTGATCGAAGCGCACGCGGGGGTAGGTCCAGCGGATCCACATCATCACCAGCAACCAGGCGTAAATCTTGAACAGGAACCACCAGACGCCATCCACTAGCGGGCCTTTCCAGCCGCCGAGGAACAGCGTGGCCCCCACGGCGCTCACGACGATCATTTCCGCATATTCCGCCAGAAAGAAGAGGCCGAAGCCCATGCCGGGATATTCCGTATGGAAGCCGGCGGTCAGCTCGCTCTCGGCCTCGGGCAGGTCGAAGGGGGCGCGGTTGGTCTCGGCCACACTGCAGACAAAGTAGATGAAGAACGCCACCGGCTGCAGCGCCACGTTCCATTGCCAGGGCCAGCTGCCTTGCCGGGCCACAATCTCGCCCAGGTGCAGGGTGCCGGCCATGGCCGCGATGGCCAGCACGGCCAGCAGCAGCGGAATCTCATAGGCCACGCTCTGGGCCACGGCGCGCGCCGCGCCAAGCAGCGCCCATTTGTTGTTGGACCCCCAGCCGGCCATGCACAGGGCCAGCACGTTCAACCCGGCAAAGGCCAGGATGAGCAAGAGACCCAGGTTCGTGTCCAGCCCGTAAAGGCCGGGGCCGAACTCGATGGGCAGAAAGAGCAGGAACACCGGCATGAACGAGACCACCGGCGCGCCCCAGAAGAGCAGCCAGTCCGCCCCCTTGGGCGTGACGAGCTGCTTGCCTACCAGCTTGAGGGCATCCGCCACGGCCTGCAGGATGCCATGGGGGCCAACCTCAAAGGGGCCGGGCCGGCGCTGGATGTGGCCGGCCACTTTACGTTCCAGGTATACCAACAACATGCCATTGACGCCGACAAACGCCGCCAGCGCCGCCAGGGCCACCACCAGACGCACGAAGGCGCCGGGAATTTGCAGATCGGCGAGGGCAATCATCGGTCAATCTCCGGGATCACAAGGTCCAGACTGCCCAGGGTGGACACGGCGTCCGCCAGGAGCGTCCCACGGGAGACTTCCGCAAAACACGACAGGTTGGAGAAGCAGGGCGAGCGCAGGCGCATGCGGTACGGCGTCTTGCCGCCGTCACTGATCACCTCCACGGCCACCATGCCGCGGGCGGCTTCCACCATGGCCCGGGACGTGCCCTTGGGCAGGGTGAAGTCCTGCTTGGGGGCCTTGGGGTGGATGTGTCCGCCCTCGGCGCCGGGGATGCGTTCGAGTACCTGTTTGATGATGCGCGCGCTTTCCACCATCTCGTCCATGCGCACCATGTACCGCGCCAGGGCGTCGCCTTCGTGGTACACGGGGATGTTGAAATCCAGTTCGGAATACAGCGAATGCGGCCAGGCCCGGCGCACGTCGAAGGCCAGGCCGGAGCCGCGGATTACCGGGCCGGTGCAGCCGTAGCGGCGGCAGACGTCCAGATCCATCTCGCCCACGCCTTCCACGCGCTTTCTGAGGATGATGTTGTCGGTGACCAGATCCTTGTACATGGCCAGACGGGCGTCGAAGCCATCGATGAATTCCTTCACGCCCTCGTAAAACCCGGGCATGGGCTCGTGGGAGACGCCGCCGAAGCGGTGATAGCAGTAGGTGAGCCGCGAGCCCGTGGCCATCTGGAGCAGGTCCATGATGGTTTCGCGGTCGTCGAAGCCGTACATGATGGGCGTGAAGGCGCCCAGGTCCAGCAGGTAGGCCCCCCACCAGAGCAGGTGCGAGCTGATGCGGTTCAGTTCCACGGTGAGGATGCGCAGCAGCTCGGCGCGTTCCGGCACCTGGATGCCGGCCAGATTTTCCACGGCCAGCACCAGGGCGTGGTTCCAGCCCAGGGCGTGCAGGTAGTCCACGCGTCCCATGTTGGGCAGGAACTGGCCGGCCTTGCGATTCTGGCCCATGAGCTCGTGCATGCGGTGGATGTACCCCAGCACGGGTTCGGCGCGGGCGATGTATTCGCCGTCCAGCTCCAGGATGATGCGCAGCACGCCGTGGGTGGAGGGGTGCTGCGGACCCATGTTCAGGATGAGCCGGTCCGGCTCGCCCGTGGCCTGGAAGTGGCGGGTGTAGTAGTCGCCGGGGGCGTCGTCAGGCAGACCCGTGACATAGACATCGGCCACCGGCGGCGGCGCAGGCACCTCGCCGTCCCAGCCGATGAGGGATTCGGCGGACGGCGCGCCCACCACACCGGAATAGTCCATGACCGTGAAGATGGAGCTGCGCTCCTCTGCCGGGCGGGAAAGGGGCGTTTCGTCTGCCATCTCCGGCGCCAGCAGCAGGGGCAGGGGAGTGGGATGGTTGCGGAAGGTCACGGGAAAGAAGTCCATGGCCTCGCGCTCGTGCCAGTCCGCACCCTGGAAAATGTGCGAGATGGTGGGGAAGGCGGCCTTGCCATCGCCGTTGGCCTGGGCCAGGGCGTGCAAGGTCACGCGTTCCAGTGTTTGCGGGTTGCTCAGATGGTAGACGGCCTCGCAGCCTTCCACATATTCAGCGACGGTGACGTCCTCCAGCAGCATGCCATCCGCCTTGAGCCGGCACATGGCCGCGGGCAGGGTGGCGGGCTCCAGGAACACCTGCTGTCCGCCGCAGGGCCACTCAACGAGCCGGGGCGCCCCGGCCAGGGATTCCAGCACTTGTTCACGCATGGCTGCCCTGCTCCTGTGCCGCCTGGGGTTGCACCGGCTCCATGCCTTCAGGCTGCGGCCACCAGCGCTTGCCGGTAATCTTTTCCTGAAGCTGGAACAGCCCTTCCAACAGCCCTTCCGGACGCGGCGGGCAGCCGGGCACGTACACATCCACGGGCACCAGCCTGTCCACCCCTTCCACAATGCCGTACTGGCCCTTGAAGACAAAGGGGCCGCCGGAAATGGCGCAGTTGCCCAGGGCCATCACCCACTTGGGGGCGGGCATCTGTTCGTAAAGACGCACCAGGGCCGGAGCCATCTTCTTGGAGACCGTGCCGGCCACAATCATCAGGTCGGATTGCCTGGGGGAGGGCCGGAACACTTCCGCGCCAAAGCGGGAGATATCGAATCGGGCCATGCCCACGGCCATCATTTCGATGGCACAGCAGGCCAAGCCAAAAGTCATGGGCCACAGGCTCATGGCGCGGCACAGGTCGGTGATCTGCTTGACCGGGCCGATTTCCAGCGCGCCCGGCACCTGAGTTGCATCCGCCTGTTTGATCCAGGGAGCTAGGAGATCTTTTTCGGCCATGTGAAGACTCCCTTCTTCCAGAAGTAGAGAACGCCCAGGCCCAGCGCGGCCAGAAAAATGCTCACCTTCACCAGTTCAAGCCAGCCCGCCTGCCCCGAATACGCCACGGCCACGGGGAAGAGGTAGAGCACGTCCACATCGAACGCCAGGAACAGCAATGCATAAAAGTAGTAATTGATGCCGAATCGGATCCAGGGCGAGCCGTGCGGCGGCATGCCGCACTCGTACGGCATGCGCAAATCCCCGCCGGAAGCCCGGGGGGCCAAGAGCACCGACCCCGCCAGCGGAGCGCCGGCAAACGCTACGCCCAATCCCAGAGCAGCCAGAATGGCGATGTTCAGCCAGGTGAAGACCATGCGCCGTCCCCTTTTTCCAGGTCACGTTCGTCTCGTCATGCGCCCAGACGCCTGTCGATTCCCTATGATTGCAAAACACCTTTGGCGACAAAATGTCAAGAAATCTGGAAGTTGTTCTTAATTTCCCATTTTTTTCACTCGGTTTTCGTGTCTGGTCACGAATTTCCGGATTTGTAGCGTTCTTTTTTTCACAATCGAGGCCCTTTGCTTGCCTCAGGCCGCCAGGACCTGTTACCACCAGCTATCCGGTAAAGACCCGCGAGCGGACGGCACTTGCCGTCATTCAGATCTTTTATGAGGGTGGAACTCATGGCCAGAAAAGACGTTTACAGCCTTTGCGGCATGTGCACCGTGCGGTGTCCCATCATGGTGGAAGTGGAAGACGGCGCGGTGCGCTTCATTCAGGGCAACCCCAAGGATGCCGGCATGCGCGGTGCGCTGTGCCCACGTGGCGCTGCCGGGTACGCGTTGACGCAGGACAGCGAGCGTCCGCAGTATCCGATGATCCGCGAAGGCGCGCGCGGCGAAGGCAAGTGGCGTCGTGTCGCATGGGACGAGGCCTTCGCCCATGTGGCGGAAAAGCTCAAGGCCATCATGACGGAGCATGGTCCGCAGAGCGTCTTGTGGTCTGATCGCGGCGGCCCTTTTGTCGATCTGCACCAGGCCTTCATGCGTGGCATCGGATCGCCAAACTACTGCAATCATGATGCCTCATGCGCCAGGAACGTGCAGCACGCCGCGCTTTCCGTGTCTGGTTCCGGCCGCAAGGACTTCATCTACGATTACAAGAACGCCAAGCACATTGTGCTGCAGACACGCAACATCTTTGAGGCCATCAACGTCAAGGAAGTCAACGGCGTGCTGGACAGCCTGGACAATGGCGGCGTGCTCAGCGTCATTGACGTCCGGGCCACCGTCTCCGCATCCAAGGCGCAGAATTTCTTTATGATCCGCCCCGGCACGGACTATGCCTTCAACTTGGCGGTGCTCAACGAGCTGATTGCCACCAAGCAGTACAACGCGGCGTATGTGGATCGCCACGTCAATAATTTCGATGCGTTGAAGAAGTTTGTGGAGCCGTACACGCCGGAATGGGCCGAGGGCGAAACCGGCGTTGCCGCCAGTGCGCTGCGCAAGTTCGTCAAGCAGCTGGTGCAGGCCGCCCCGGCGGTCATCTGGCATCCCGGCTGGATGGTGGCCCGCTATTCGGATTCCTTCTACGTTTCCCGCACGGCGTATCTCATCAATGCGCTGCTGGGCTCCATCGGCGCCAAGGGTGGCCTGGCCGTCACCAACACGCCCAAGGACGTGGGCCGCAAGGGGCTCAAGAAGTTTGTGGACCTGTTCGAGAAGCCGGCCATCCCCCGCGCCGACGGCGCCGGCTCCGTGCTCAAGCACATCGATGCCGGCCCCGGGCTGGTGCACAAGGCATACGAGGCCATGGTCTCGGGCCAGCCGTACCCGGTCAAGGCGTACATCATCCACCGTCATGACCCGCTGATGGCCATGCCGGACCCCGACGCCATCCGCCAGGCCTGGGACACGCTGGATCTGATCGTCGCCACCACGTTCACCTGGTCCGACTCTGCCTGGTATGCCGACGTCATCCTGCCCATGTCCCCGTATCTGGAGCGCGATTCCATCATCGCCGGCGGTTCGGGCCTCAAGCCGACCATCTTCTACCGCGCTCGGGCCATTGAGCCCCGCTACGATACCAAGGCGGACTGGGAGATTATCTGCGGCCTGGCCAAGGCCCTGGGCGTGGAAAAGCTGGCCTTCGACTCCCTGGAAGCCCTGCACGAGTACCAGTTGCAGGACACGGGCGTGACCCGCGCCGACTTTGAAAAAAGCGGGCAGGTGGCCCTGTGCGACAAGCCCGTCTACAAGGACATGGCCGAGTTCAAGTTCAAGACGCCCTCAGGCAAGCTGGAAATCATCAATGAAAAGTGGGAAGGCATGGGCCTGCCCTCCCTCAAGCCGTACGAATCCCCGGCCAGACCCGAAGGCGAGGATGCCTTCCGCATCGCCTTTGGCCGCTGCGCCCTGCACACCCAGGGCCATACCGTGAACAACTCCCTCCTGAGCCAGAAGATGTCCGAAAACACGCTCTGGCTGAACACTGCCCGCGCCAAGGCGCTGGGCGTGAACGACGGCGACACCGTGCGCATCCAGGGCGGCAACGGCAAGAAGGTGGAAGGCACCATCAAGGCCTACGTGACGGACTTCATCCATCCCGAAGCCGCGTTCATGATCCACGGCTTCGGCCACAAGCTGCCCCCCGAGTCCCGCGCCTTCAACAAGGGCGTGGCCGACCAGGAATTCATGATCGGTGGCCTGAAGAAGGAAGACGCCGCCGGCGGCGGCCTCTCCCTGCAGGAGCACTTTGTGAAGGTCAGCAAGATGTAGAGCAGGGCACTTTTGAAAAGCGTTCTCGGGGGAAAACCTTTCTACAGAAAGGTTCTTCCCCCGAACCCCCTTTCCAAAGACTNGAGTTCTCGGGGGAAAACCTTTCTGAAGAAAGGTTCTTCCCCCGAACCCCCTTTCCAAAGACTGTTCATGGTGATTCCAGGGCACGCGCAAAATTTTGGAAGGGGAGCGCGCAAGAGGAGAGAACCGTTTTCGGGTGCACTGCCAACAGGGTTCCCCTCTCGAACAGACATGCGCAGGCGTGTGCGGCGGCGTATGCCTCTGGACACGCCTTTTTCATGAACCCGGCCCACCAGTCGGGGTCATGCTCGCGCAACAACCCTTCCAGAAATTCGGTACCATTGCGCGTTCACAATAAAAAGTCTTTGGGGAGGGGGGGCTGGGGGGATGCCCTTTCTACAGAAAGGGCATCCCCCCAGCCAACGCGCCTCAACAACAACCCGTTGCGTCCCTGACCACCTCCAGCGGCGGGCGGCCCAGCAGGGCCTGCAGCGTGGCCTCCAGGGTCCGGGAGGCGGCCAGACGGCGGGCGATGCCGGCGCAGGCGTCCGGGTTGTCTTGATATTGCTGCGCCTTGCGGCCGAATCGCTCCTCCAGGCCGACAAAGGCATCGCCGGCGGCATACTTGTCCGCCAGGGCCAGCACTGCCGGCAGCAGGGGCAGGCCCGGCTGTTGCGCGGGGTCGTCAGGCACTGCCGGCACACCGGGATGCAGGGCGATGGCCGTTTCCAGGGCCGCAAAGCCGGCCTCGCGCACCAGGGCCGCGCCGACGGCGGCGTGGTCGGGCTGGCCCTTGGCGATATCGTGCAGCAGCCCGGCCACCTCGGCGGTGTCCGCGTCCAGGGACAGGCCCCGAGTGGTCAGGGCCACGGCCAGCCGTCGGGCAGCCAGGGCCACGGCGCGGCTGTGCGCCACCACGCCGGCGCGGGGTTGATGGAGCCGCAGCAAGGCCTCGGCCTCGGCCAGGGTGGGGACGTCCCGATGCGGCAGCCAGGCTTCCAGACGGGCGAGATCCGCGGGGGTGTCCGCATCCAGATGGATGCCGGCATCGGCCACGTCCACCAGTTCCACCGCATTGCAGGCGGAAAAATAGCCAGCCAGACCGCCAGGGCCGGTCCAGGCGGTGATTTCCGGGATCCGATCCCGGCCGATCACCGGCGGGTGCCCCGTACGGCCGTCAAACATGGGCGACAGGATGCGGGCGGGATGGGGATTCGTCTCCCACGTCCGGCGCAACAGGCGGATGGTGGCGGGGCGGATGCACGGAATATCCACGGGATGCAGGCAGGCGGCGGCATGCCCGGCTGCGGCAAGCGCGGCAAGGCCGGCCAGGATGGAGGTGAACATGCCTTCTTCGAAGCGGGGGTTGTGCGCCGTGGGCAGTCCCAGGGCGGCGGCATGGGCCTGGACGTCCTCCCGCTGTGCGCCGGTGACCACCACCAGGGCGCGCAGGCCGGCCTCCCGATGCGTCTCGGCAATCCGTTCCAGAAAGGTCCGGCCACCGAGCATGGTCAAGGCTTTGCAGCCGCCCATGCGCTCGCCCTTGCCGGCGGCGAGAATCAGGCCGGCCATGCCGGCATGTTGCGGTTCCATGATGTTCGTTCCCCATTGCCGCCAGCGGCGGCTGATTGCAGTGCGCGACGGGGATTGCCCTAGCACGCCCGGCACGGCGTTGGAACCCGCATACCGGAACAAAATTTGCGGGATGTTTGCCCGGAATCGTTCCTTTCCTTGAGCTCTTTGCCCCGTGATGCTATGATGCGCTGTTGGCGAAAATTTTGACAAGTGGCGGCGTGAATCGCCGTGATGCAGCAAGGACCCCGAGATGGACACATGCCTGCCCCCTGTCTCTGCCGCGTCAGACTGCTGGCAGGATTTGCTCTTCCTCCACGCACCGGACGGCATGGCCGTGGTGCAGGCCGGCAAGATTGTCCGGTGCAATCCCGCCTGGCGGCGCTGGTGCCTTCTGGACGCCGCCCAGCCTGCGACCCTGGCCGCCAGTGTACACCCTGACGACATCTCCCCGCTGCTGGATTTCTGCCTGGGGGCGTGTGCGCCTGCCGCATCGGCCCGCCGCCTGCTGCTGCGCTGCGCAACCCCCGGCGAGGACGGCGCCTTCGGCTGGCTGGAGGCCACCGCCGCCGGGTTGCAGTGGGAAGGGCATCCCGCCGTGGTGGTCTGCATCCGCTCTGCACAGGAGGCCGACGGTCAGCAGGGCCAGCCCCTGCAGGCACTGGCCGAGGCCCGCCAGGCCCTGCGCCGGAGCGAACAGCGATACCTGGAGCTGTTTGAGCGCGCGCCGGTGGGCGTGTTCGTGACTGAATCCAGCGGCCGGGCCCTGCATCTCAACCCGTTCATGGCCCGGATGGTGGGGGCTGACTCTGCGGAGGAAGCCCTGGAGCACTATCAGGAACTGCCTCGCCAACTGTATGTGCATCCGGAACGCCGGCAGGAGGCACTGCAGCGGCTGGCCCGGGAAGGCGCCGTGGCCAACTTTGAATACCAGGCCCGCCGGGTGGATGGCGAGGTGATCTGGATTTCCATGAATGCCCGCATGCGCGAGCGTCAGGCGGATGGAACGTTCCTCATCGATGGCTTTGCCCTGGACGTGACCGATCGCAAACGCGCCGAACAGGCCCTGGCGGAAAGCGAATCCCGCTACCGGGCCTTGTTTGAGGACAATGCCATGGTCATGGCGCTGGTGGACCCGGAAACCGGGGCGTTCCTGGACGTCAACAAGGCAGCCTGCGCCTTTTACGGCTGGCCGCGGGACAAGTTCCTCACCATGCACGCTGCAGACATCAACCTCGCGTCCCGGCCCACCCTGCAGCGGGAAATGGCCGCGGCCCTGTGCGGTGGCAAGCGCTATTTCACCTTTCGCCATCGTCTGGCCTCGGGGGAGGTGCGGGACGTGGAGGTGTACAGCGGGCCCATTGTGGTCCGCGGCAAGGCCTTCCTCTATGCCTGCGTCTTTGACATCACCGAACGCGTGCAGGCCGAACAGGCCCTGCGCAAGAGCCAGCAGCATCTGCGCCACATCGCGGATACCGTGCCCGGGGTGCTGTATCAATTCAAGCGGGACCCCGACGGCCACTATTCGTTCCCCTACGTGAGCGACCGCGCCCGCGATCTCATGGATCTGCATCCCATGGACATCATGCGCGACGCCCAGATCCTGTATGCCCGCATCCACGCAGACGACGTGGCCGTCATCATGGAGAAGTCGGAACGGTCTGCCGCGTTGTTGGAACCGTTTTCCCTTGCGTACCGCTTCTATTGTGCCGATGGCCGCGAACGCTGGTTCAAGGCGGACTCCATCCCCGCCCGGCAGGAAGACGGCTCCACGCTGTGGAGCGGCATTGTCATCGACATCACGGACCGGGTGCCCGCGGAGCAGGGGAACGGGCAGGGAAACTGACTCCGCAACGTTGCGAGGGGGAAGAACCTTTCTTTAGAAAGGTTCTTCCCCCGAGGGTTCTTTTCAAAAATAACGTGCCCTATTTCCAGCCGGACTCCTTGTCGCACTCGGTGCGTTCCTTGGGATGGGACTTTTCCCACTGCGTGATGGACTGCGTTTCGTTCTCGTCCATCTTATCGTTCATGCATGTGCAGTACTTGGTGATGACGTCCACAGACACCTTGGCATCCTTGTTGTCCTGAATGCACTGGGCAATCCAGGTGGCGTCGTCGGAGCCAGCAAAGGCAAGGCTGGCGCAGGAAACAGTGGCAAGCACGAAGAGCGAGGCGAACAGGTTCTTCATCAGCAAAATCCCCCTTCTTTTGGCGTGTAAATGGCCGGGGTTTGCGATGCCACAGGTGTTGGACAAAAACGCGCATGGCAGCACGTCGCCATTTCCCACGATACAACCATCTCAGATACGCACGCAGGCCGCAAGGAATTCCAGCCCGGACGGGAAAGATCGTTCGCGCGGGACAGGTATTGCGGACGGGGCGGGGGGAGGGGGGAGGGGGGAGACGAGGCCCGGAACCGGCGTGGGGGGATGCTTGGCGCGGGGCCGGAAAAAGGGTATGGAGGCAGCATGAAACTTGTGTGGGACACGCAAAAACGCAACAAGAATCTTCAGAAGCATGGACTTGCATTTGAAGATGCCGACCAAGTGTTTATGCGTCCCACATTGGAATTTCTTGACGATCGCTTTGAGTATGGCGAAGATCGATGGATCGCCATTGGCATGCTCGGTGTGCAGTGCGTTGCCCTGGTGTATACCGAGCAAGGCGAAGCGCTTCGCGTCATCTCCATGCGTAAGGCAACCAAAGAAGAACAGAACGCGTATGAAAAAGCAGTATTATTCTGACATGGCCCGCGTCGCAGCCATGACCGACAGCGAAGCGACCCGCAATGCGCTGGACGATCCGGATGCGCAGCCGTTGGACAGTGCCTTCATGCGCAAGGCCGTCACCCGCATTCGCCGGCCAGGGCAGGCGCCGGAGCCATGCGCGCTTGTGGCGCTGGATCCTGATGTTGCCGCGTTCTTCGGCAAGCAGCAGGACTGCAGCGCGGCGGTCAATGCGGTGCTGCGGCGGTATCTGGAAGGGGAGAAGGTGTAGCACATGTTGTTTTTGTAAAGAACTCTCGGGGGAACACCTTTCTGAAGAAAGGTTCTNGTTCTTCCCCCGAACCCCCTTTCCAAAGACTTTTTTATTGTGACTCAAGACTACAATCAAATTTTTGGAAGGGGAGAGCGCGAGGGGGAATCCCGTCTTCCAACAGGCTCCCCCTCGCACCACATGCTTCGTTCTACACCCCTGCCGCCTTGAAGGCGGTATCCACCAGGGCTTGCGCCTCGTGGGCCAGGAGCCGAGCGTGGGATTCGCCGACCATGCTTTCGACGTAAATCTTGTAGATGTCCTCGGTGCCGCTGGGCCGGGCGGCGAACCAGCCCGAGGGCGCGCTGACCTTGAGCCCGCCGATGGACGCGCCGTTTTCCGGGGCGTGGGTGATGACGCTTTCGATGCGTTCGCCGGCCAGGGTCTCGGTGGTAATCATCTCCGGCGTGAGTTTCTTGAAGGCCTGCTTCTGTTCCAGGTTGGCCGGGGCGGAGACGCGGGTGTAGACCGGGCGGCCGAATTCGCGGGTCAGGTCGTCATAGAGCTGCTGGGGATTCTTGCCGGTGATGGCGGTCATCTCCGCGGCCAGCAGGTTCATGACGATGCCGTCCTTGTCCGTGGTCCAGACGCTGCCGTCCTTCTTGAGCAGGGACGCGCCGGCGCTTTCCTCGCAGGCGAACCCGTAGCGGCCGGAGAGCAGGCCGTCCACGAACCACTTGAAGCCCACGGGCACCTCGGCCACGTCGCGGCCCAGTTTGGCGGCCACGCGGTCCAGGAGCATGGAGGTGACGATGGTCTTGCCCACTTTGGCGGTCTTGGGCCAGCGGGGGCGGTACTGGAAGAGGTACCAGACGCAGACGGCCAGGTAGTCGTTGGGGTTCATCAGGCCGCCGGGGGTGACGATGCCGTGGCGGTCGGCGTCGGGATCGTTGCCAAAGGCCACGGCGTAGGCATCCTTGTGGGCCAGCAGGCCGGCCATGGCGTAGGGGCTGGAGCAGTCCATGCGGATGACGCCGTCGCGGTCCACGGGCATGAAGGCGAAGGAGGGGTCCAGGGTGTTGTTGACCAGCTCCAGGTCCAGGCCGTAGCGCTCGGCGATGGGTTCCCAGAAGGTGAGGGCAGAGCCGCCCAGGGGGTCTGCACCGAGCTTGATCTTCAGATCGCGCACGCAGTCCAGATCCACCACGGAGGCCAGGTCGGCCACGTAGGGGGTGATGAAGTCATAGGCCGCGGAGCTGGGCGCGCCTTTGGCCTTGGCATAGCTGAAGCGCCGCACGCCCTTGTTGTCCGCTTCCAGGTAGGCGTTGGCCATTTTCTGGATGGCGGCCGTCTCCTCGGAGCCGGCGGGTCCGCCGTGGGGCGGATTGTATTTGAAGCCGCCGTCTTCGGGCGGGTTGTGGGACGGGGTGATGACGATGCCGTCGGCCTTGTGGTCCGGGTGGTCCCGGTTCCAGAGCAGGACGGCGTGGGAGATGACCGGCGTGGGCGTGGCCGTGAGGCCGGCCTGGTAGCGCACGGGCACGTCGTTGGCGGCCAGCACTTCCAGCGCAGTCACAAAGGCCGGCTCCGAAAGGGCGTGGGTATCCATGCCCAAAAAGAGCGGGCCGGCGTGGCCCTGGGCGGTGCGGTAGTCGCACACGGCCTGGGTGACGGCCAGGATGTGGGCCTCGTTGAAGCTGGCCTTGAGGGACGAGCCGCGATGGCCGGACGTGCCAAAGCTCACGGCCTGGCTGGGATCCAGCACGTTGGGGGTGTGGGCGAAGTACGCGGTGACGAGACGGGGAATATTGACAAGCATCTCGCGCGGGGCGGGCTGTCCGGCCAGGGGATGAACAGACATGGGCGGCTCCTGGGGCTCACATGGGCGGCGGCATCAGTGCCGGCGCAGATTCAACGAACCGTGATGCTGCATACCCCAACATGCGGCCCCAGGACAAGGACTTCAAGCGGATAGGCGTGAGATTGTCACACGGGTTTGTTCTCGCTGCCGGCTGGCGCCTCGGAGGTCAGGGGGATGCGCCGGCCGGAAAGGCGGATCACCTGTTCCAGCAGCTTGAACCAGAACGCCGCGCCCAGGGAGACGGCCAGGGTGCTGATGAGCAGCCCCAGGACCTTGGCCAGACGGCTGGAAGGTGTGGCCGGCCTGGGGGCATCATGCCAGCCCAGGGGGAACGTGCTCAACAATGTGTCGGCATGTTGTTGCAGGGAGGCATCCAGACAGGACAGGACATTGGCGGTCAATTCATTGGGAGGCGTGGTGCCATTGGCTTGATATTGCTTGTACAAGGCGGTGGATTCAGGGCAGGTCCCCGCGAGGAGCGCCGTGGTGTTGTGGGTCTCGACGGCGGTGTTGTTGGTGGCTGCGGTGGCGTTTTCGGCCTCGGCCCGTTCCTGCAGGGTCTTGACGGCCATCTCGACCACCGATTTGCGCAGCTCCGGATCACTGTTCAGGGTGCGGGCGATCTGGATGGTGTCTGCATTCACGGCGACGCACAGCACCAGGGACAGCCCCAGCGAAATCAGCTGCACCCGGCGCTTGAACCAGCCCTGGGCGCGTTCCACGGAATCATTGAAGAGCTCTTCCAGGGCGGCGCGGAAGGCGGCCAGTTGCTCCGCCGCGGTGCCCGTGGCGCGCTGGGCGCGCTCAATGGCCAGAAGAATCAGCTCCTTGGCCGGAGCCGGGGCAGGATCTGCCAGCACGGCCGCCTTGAGGGCGTCCAGCTCGCTTTGGGCGGTGTCGCTGGCCTGTTGCACGGCCTGGGAGTTGAACAGCGTCTGGGAGAGGACGTCCACCAGCAGCGCCGGGGGCAGGTAGGAAGGCCGGCCGGGGGCCATTCCCTCGGGGGACATGGCGGCAATGGCGCCGTGGGCGTACAGGGTCTCTGCACTGACCATGCAGCCCTTGTCGCAGGGCAGCAGGCTCTTGAGCGTGCGGAAGAGATTTTCCCCCCGCAGATTGGCATACCCGATGACCAGTTCCACCAGCGCACTGTTGACCAGCGCCAGCAGGGCATACAGGAAAAACAAGCCGATGACGGTGTCGAGAATGCCCGTGTCGAACATATGTCCTCCACCACGGTTGCATCACCCGACACCGTCTATATGCTATTATGGGGTCAATGTCAAAATGGATAGCATGCCGCCAGGAAAATCCGTTGCTGCGAATCTGGGATGTCGAATGCTGGCGGTGTGTTCGCGCTTTGGCTATACATTGAACAGGAAGTGCATCACGTCGCCATCCTGCACCACGTATTCCTTGCCTTCCACACGCAGCACGCCGGCGGCGCGGCATTTGGCCTCGGTGCCGTGGGTGACGTAGTCTTCGTAGGCGATGACTTCCGCACGGATGAAGCCGCGTTCGAAGTCCGAATGGATGACGCCGGCAGCCTGGGGGGCCTTGTCGCCCTTGTTGATGGTCCAGGCGCGCACTTCCTTGACCCCGGCCGTGAAGTAGCTGATGAGCCCCAGGGCGGCGTAGCCCACGCGGATGACCTGCTCCAGCCCTCCGGTGGTGACGCCGGCATCCTTGAGGAATTCTTCGCGCTCGGCCTCGTCCAGGCCCACCAGTTCTTCTTCCATGCGGGCGCAGATGGTCAGCACCGGGGCGTGGCGATCCAGGGCGAACTGGCGCACGGCGGCCACGTGGGTATTGTCTGCGGCCAGGCCGGCTTCGTCCACGTTGCAGGCGTAGAGCATGGTCTTGGCGGTCAACAGTCCCAGTTCACGCACCAGCGTGGCCATGCCTTCGGCAGCCATGCCGGGGTAGGTGGCGGCGGGGTTGCCGGCATCCAGCCAGGCCAGGAGCTTCTTGCCTTCCTCGGCCAGGGCGCCGGCTTTCTTGTCGCCCTTGGCCTGTTTTTGCAGGCGATCAACACGATTCTCCAGGGACTGCATGTCCGCCAGGAGCAGTTCGGTTTCGATGGTCTCGATGTCGCGCAGGGGGTCCACGCCGCCGTCCACGTGGGCGATGTCGTCGTCCTCGAAGCAGCGGACCACGTGCAGGATGGCGGCGCATTCCCGGATGTTGGCCAGGAACTTGTTGCCCAGGCCCTCGCCCTTGGATGCGCCCTTGACCAGCCCGGCGATATCCACAAAATCCACGGTGGCGGACTGGATGCGCTGCGGCTTGACCAGCTCGGCCAGCTTGTCCACCCGCGGATCCGGCACGGGGGTAACGGCCTTGTTCGGCTCGATGGTGCAGAAGGGATAGTTCGCCGCCTGGGCGTTCTGTGCTTTGGTCAATGCATTGAACAAGGTGGACTTGCCCACGTTGGGCAGCCCGACAATCCCGATCCCTAACGCCATCTGCGGCACCTCGCGTAAAAAAATGAAGAAAGCGGGGACAACGCACCCGCAGAACTCTTCCCCTTACCCTACATGGATTTGCTTTGCAATGCGGGAAAAACCGCGTAGAACCACAAGCCCATGCACCACACTTCCTCTTCCAGAACGCTGCTTGCCAATGGTCTGCTGCTGCTCACCGCATGCATCTGGGGCTTTGCCTTCGTGGCCCAGCGGGTGGGCATGGAGCATCTGGGGCCCTTCGCCTTTAACGGCATCCGGTTTTTGCTGGGCGCAGCCTCCCTGTTGCCCCTCATTTATTACAACCGGTCCCGGGGCCGGCTGGCCGGTGCGCCTGCAGACAGGGCCGCCCTGCTCAAGGCCGGTGCCGGCATTGGCCTGGTGCTGTTTACCGGGGCCAGTCTGCAGCAGATCGGCATGGTGACCACCACAGCGGGCAATGCGGGCTTTTTGACCGGGCTGTACGTGATCCTGGTGCCCTTGCTGGGGCTGTTCTGGAGACAGCACACCGGCGCAGGCACCTGGACCGGGGCGTTGCTGGCCGTGGCCGGCATGTGGCTGCTCTCCGTGCAGGAGGGCTTCCACATTGTTTCCGGGGATGTCTGGGTCATGGTCAGCGCCATCTGCTGGGCCGGGCATGTGCTGCTGGTGGGGCAACTGGCGCAGAAAGTGGACGTGCTGGTGCTCTCCTTCCTGCAGTTTGTGGTCTGCGGGGTGCTTTCGCTGCTGGTGGCGTTTGTGTTTGAGGACTTTACGCTGCAGGCCGTGCAGGCGGCGGCCATCCCCATCCTGTATGGCGGCATCATGAGCGTGGGCGTGGCCTACACGCTGCAGGTGGTGGGCCAGCAGTGGGCCAAGGCGTCCCATGCGGCCATCATCCTCAGCCTGGAAGGGGCCTTTGCGGCCCTGGGGGGCTGGCTGCTCATCGGAGAGAACCTTACCGGGCGGCAACTGGTGGGCTGCGGGCTCATGCTGGCCGGCATGCTGGCTTCCCAATGCTGGCCTGCTTGCCAAAGCAAGGCTGCTGTGGAATAAGATGATGGTGGCAGGATGTTGCCTGCCGATGCATCCATTTTTTGTCCACAGGAGGCCGCATGTCCGCCTGGCTGGTCTGGTTTCTGGTGGGGATCGGATTTCTGATTCTGGAACTCCTGCTGCCCGGCTTTATCGTCATCTTTTTTTGCATGGGCGCGTGGGTGACCATGATCGGCATGCTGCTTGCGCCAGAGATGGCCACGGCATGGCAGGTGTCGCTGTTTGTGGTGGCGTCCCTGGCGTCCCTGTTCTCCCTGCGCACGTGGGGGATGAAGACCTTCGGCGGCCGGTCAGAAGTGAACGAGGACGCCAGAATCGATGACAAAATAGGCAAGCCCGCCGTGGTGACGCAGGCCATCTACCCGCCGGCCTCGGGCGAGGTGAAGTGCCTGGGCAGTTTCTGGCGCGCCGTGGCCGATCAGCCCATCGGCGTGGGCGTCCCGGTGCTCATCGAGGCGGTGGTCTCCGGCGACGGCCTCACCTTCAAGGTCAAACCCGCAGCGTAAAGGGGGATTCATGTTCGGCGAAGCCTTTGGAGCGGCCATCGTTTTTGCGGTCATCGTCGTCATTCTGTTGCTCAAAACCGCGGTGGTGGTGCCGCAGCGCTCGCAGTTTGTGGTGGAGCGGCTGGGCAAGTACCACGCCACCCTGGACGCCGGATTCCACATCCTTATTCCCTTTCTCGACCGCGTGGCCTATCGGCGTTCTATGAAAGAGGAGGTGATGGACATCCCCTCCCAGGCCTGCATCACCAAGGATAACGTGGCGGTGGCCGTGGACGGCGTGCTCTACATGCAGGTGATGGACGCCAAGGTCTCCTGCTACGGCATCGAAAATTACAAGATCGGAGCAAGCCAGCTGGCCCAGACGTCCCTGCGCTCGGCCATCGGCAAGATCGACCTGGACAAGACCTTCGAGGAGCGCGAGTCCATCAACCAGCAGGTCATCCAGGCCGTGGACGAAGCGGCCCAGAACTGGGGCGTGAAAGTGCTGCGCTACGAGATCAAGGACATCAGCCCGCCGGCCAGCGTCATGGACGCCATGGAGCGCCAGATGCGGGCCGAGCGCGAAAAGCGGGCGGCCATCTTCCAGTCCGAAGGGGATCGTCAGGCGCGCATCAACGTGGCCGAGGGCCTGAAGCAGGAGGCCATCAGCGTTTCCGAAGGCGAAAAGATGAAGCGCATCAACGAAGCCCAGGGCCGGGCCCAGGAAATCATGCTCGTGGCCCAGGCCACGGCGGCCGGCCTCAAACACGTGGCTGAGGCCCTGGTGGCCGATGGCGGCAAGGACGCCGCCAACCTGCGCGTGGCCGAACGCTACCTTACCGAATTTGGCAATATAGCCAAGACTGCAAATTCACTCATTATTCCGGCAAACCTCACCGATGTGGCCGGGCTGGTGGCCGGCGCCATGACCGTGATGGAGCAGACCAAGGGCAAGCGCGAGGAGTTCACGCTGGGGTAATTCCAGGTTCGCTTCAAGAACTGGGCCTTTTGAAGCAGAAATGGAATAAAAACATCTTCTTGTCAAAATGCTGGACAAGGGGAGCGCGAGGGGAGGCAGACTTGCCGCCCGAAGGCGCTCCCCCTTTTTTTGCGTCGTGTGTAGCGGGAAATACTGGAATACCAAGAAGGATCAACCCGAAGGGGCCAGGAGGTTCTTGACGCCGCCGCCGGGATGAAGCAGAAGAGTCGTTCTTTGATTGATCGATCAAGCCGGCCGAGGGAGCAAAATTGTATGGAATCGACTCGACAGGTGCATCACAACGAGGCCGAGGCGCTGTCCCCCGTGGCGGACAAGCGCGCCCGCATTCTCATCGCCGCCCAATCCGTGTTCGGGCGGCTCGGGTTTTCTCGTGCCACCATCAAGCACATCGCCTCCGAAGCAGGGGTGGGCTTCGGGCTGGTGGCGCATTATTTCGGCAGCAAGGAAGCGTTGTTTCTGGAAGCCGGGCTGGCCATGGCCCAATCCTTGCTCGAAACGTTGGCCGCGGCGTCCGCCACCCAGGAAAAAGGGCTGGACTCGCTGGAGGCCGTCATCGCTGCGTATTTCGACTTCACGCGGGAGAAGGCGGAATCCTTCCCGGTGGTGTTTCGCTGTTCGCCCTTCTCGGACGTGGAACGCAAGCTGGACCGGGATCGCATCGCCTCTAAATTTCTGGAGATTATCGACGTGATGCGCGAGTGCGTGGAGCGCGGCGTGCGCGACGGCTCCATCCGTAGCGTGCCGGTGGAGCCCATGGGCTTCATTGTGTACGGCACCCTGGTGGGCGCGCTGCGCACGGAGTTCCTCTCGCCCTTCAGGGTCCAGGGCATGTTTCAGGAAACCATCGCCTTCGTGCGCCAGGCCCTGGCCGCCGACGCTGACCAGGCCGCCGCATCCTTGATTGCGGAATCTGCGAATGCTTGATGTGCTGGAAGGCGCGCTGGAGCTGTTGGCCCTGAGCGTGTTGATGGCGGGCGTGGTGTTCTGGCGGTTTCGGCCGGCCAGCAACGGCTCCCGTCGGCGCCCCCGTTTCCGGAAGTAGCGGACCCCTTTTTGGTCAATCACGGCGCATCTGCCGGAGTGTCCTTGTTGCCGGGACATTCCGGTGGATGCGCCGTGTTGCGTGGTGGAGAATTACGGCGTTTTACTGTTGAAAAAGGACGTTGCGAGAGGGGAACCCTTTTGCAAAAGGTTNAGGTTTTCCCCCGAGAGTTCTTTTCAAAAACAACGTGTTCTAGGGCTGCACGCGCAGCATGTAGGCGGCGTCCCAGTTCAGATAGCGCGTTGCCAGGGTCTGCAGATCCGTGGGGGTGAGCTGCTGGACGGCGGCCAGCTGTTCGCGGTTCAGATCTGCGGGGAATCCCTGGGTCAGCAGGGTGGCGGCTTCATCCGTGCGGCTTAGGAGGGACTGGTGATCCCGGTAATAGTCGCCGCTGAGGACGTTCTTGCCGCGCCGCAATTCGTCCTCGGGCAGGGGCGTTTCGTGAAGTTGGGCCGTCACCTTGCGGAAGCCTTCCAGAGCTTGCGGCATCTTTTCCGGATCCGCGCCGATGTAGAAGAACAGCGCGCCCGTGGTGGGGCTTTGCCAGAGGAAGGCGGTGACGGTGTACGCCAGGCCCTGCTTGTCGCGCAGGTCGGAGAACAGCAGGCCGCTCATGCCGGCCAGGGTGGCGCGCAGCAGGGTGAGCCCGGGCGTGTCCGGGTGTCCGGCCCCGGGCAGGGGGAAGGCGATGAGCAGATGCGCCTGATTGCGCTCGGCCAGATGCAGTTTGGCAGTCTTGTTGTCTCCCCATTGCGGGGCGGTCCATTCCAGTGTGCCGCGGGCAGGATCGCCGCCGATGCCTGCGGCCAGACGCGTTGCCAGGGCGGTCATGCGCTCGGCGGAAAACTCGCCGCATACGGCCAGAGTCCAGGGCATGGTGCGCTGCCGCTGCCAGAATTCCAGCACGTCCTCGCGGGTGAGGCTGGCGATTTCCTCGGGCTGCCCCTGGTGGAAATATCCGTAGGGATGGTTTCTGAAGAGGAAGGGGAAGACGTGACGCAAGGCCAGGCCCATGGGCTGATCCTCGCGTTTGCGGATGGCTGCGGCCAGATTTTTCTGTTCCCGGGCCAGTTCCTCGGGGGAAAAGGCGGGGGAGGAGAGGGCTTCTTCCAGGAAGGCCAGCAATTCCTGCTCGAAACGGGCCGGGAACTTCATGGACACGGTGAACAGATTGCGGTGGGCGGTCACGCTCATGGAGGCGGCGCGATCGGCCAGGAAGTCCTGAATTTCCGTGGCGGTGCGATTGCCCGTGCCCCGGTTGAACACCCAGGCCGTCAGTTCGGCCAGGCCCTGTTTGTCCGGCGGCACCAAGTGATCCCCACCGCGCATGCTCAGGGTGAGGGCGGTGTACGGCAGGGTGGCGTCGGGCAGGAGCACCAGGGCGCGGCCGTCACCCAGCTCCACCCGCGCGGGTTCGCCGCGACGTCCCTGGCCGAAGGCCTGTTCCGCCAGGGGGCCGCCGGCCCGTTCGGGGGCACCGCCCCAGGCAGCGCGGACCATGCGCTCCAGGGCTTTGGCGCGGTCGGCGTCGGTCACTGGCGTGCCCAGGGTCGTGGCATTGGCCGGCAGGGTTGCGTTGCCGTTGTCGTGGGGCTGGCCGGGCGCCGGCACCAGCAGGGAGGCCACCAGCCGTTCCGGCCGCAGGTATTCCTGAATGCGGGCCTGGAGGATGTCCGGCGTCACGGCGGCCAGTTCGTGGAAGTAGTTTTCTTCCGCCAATGGAGAGTTTTCGAAGAACTGGAAGAACCCCAGCTTGGAGGTGAGCCCGGCAATGGTTTCCTTGGCCTGGAAGAGTTCGTCTTCCAGATTCAGCTTGGCCCTGGCCAGGGCTTCCGGGCTGAAGGTGTGCGCATCCAGGGTGGAGAGCTCCACCATCAGCTCATGCCAGAAGCGCTCCAGATCCGCCGGGTCCAGGGTGGCGTAAATGGAGAACATGCCCACGCGCTCCAGCATCAGGGCCGAGCAGGAGATGCTATCCACCAACTGGCGTTCATACTTGAAGGTGCGGTACAGCCGGGAGGTGCGGTCCCCGCCCAGCAGATAGGCCAGCACTTCCAGCCCGGTGCTTTTGGCCGAGCGGAAGGACGGGATGGGAAAGGTCACGTGCACGTAGGCCTTGTTCAGCGGCATGGACCCCACCTGCACGGACGGGCCGGCAATGCTCTGGGTCACGGCGTCCAGTTGCGGGGTGCCCAGGGGTTGGGGCGGGTCCACGGGGGCGGTGTTCTGCAATGCGCCGAACAGGGCCGTAGCCTTGGCCAGCACCTCCGCCTCCTGCACCTGACCGCACACGGCCAGCAGCATGGACTGGGGCTGATACAGGGCCGCGATGTAGCGGTGGATGTCTTCCGCGGTGATGGCCTGCACGGTCTCGCGGGTGCCGATAATGGGCCGGGCGTAGGTTGTGCCGGGCCAGATGCGCGGCTGCAGATTCTTGAAGATGCGCGCGGATGGCGCGTCCTCCCCGCGTTCCAGTTCGGACAGGACCACCTTTTTCTCCGAGGCCAGCTCGGCGGGATCGATGGTGGCGCCGAAGATCATGTCCTGGATCACTTCCATGCCCAGTTCCCAGCGGTCCGCGGGCATGTCCGCAATGTACATGGTATAGTCGAAGCTGGTGGCGGCGTTCAGGTACCCGCCGGCGCTTTCGATGTCCTGGGCCACCTGTCCCGGGGCGCGGGTCTTGGTGCCCTTGAAGACCATGTGCTCCAGCAGATGGCTGATGCCAGCCTGATCCGACGTTTCAAAGGCCGACCCGGCATGAACATACAACCGCAGGGAGACGAGGGGGAAGCGGTCGTCTTCCTGCACGAGTACGGTGAGGCCGTTGGGCAGCCGGGTGATGCGGGGACTGGAGGCGTTGACATCGGCAGAGGGCATGGTTGCAGCCTGGAGAGTTGAGGTGAACATGGAACACATGAACAACACACAGGAAACGATCAAGGAATAACGCAGCACTGAAAAACTCCAGTCTGGAATTCGCGGGGCAATCGGAACACGGCAACTGTCGGACGCGGCAGACCTGCGGCAGTCGCAGCCTGCCGGCTGGGACGAGCAGACGTCGAGCTGTGGGCCAGTATAGTCATTTTTCCCAGAATGCCTAGGGTGCTGGCGCATCAATGAAGAAAAAGAAAGGGCCGGACCGATACTCCCGCACCCGCGCAGGTGCATCAGACGGTTGCGCCCCGCATGCGCCGCGGGTATGGGATGCAGATGGATTCCCACGCTGCGCATCTGCCCCGCATGAAACCGGGGGTGCTCCTGGCCGCCTTCGGCTCGGGCGTGCCCGCGGCGCAGCGTTCGCTGGTGCAGTTCGAAGCCGCCGTGCGGGCGCTGTTTCCTGGCGTGCCGGTGCGCTGGGCCTTCACCTCCACCCGGGTGCGCACCCGGCTGGCCGGGGAGGGGGTGAAGACGGATTCCGTCCACAAGGCCTTGGAAAAGATGCATTTCGAGCGCTTCACCCACGTGGCCTTGCAATCCCTGCATGTGACGCCCGGTGCGGAATTCGAGGCCCTGGGACAGGCCGTGGAGGCCGTGTGTCGCAGCCATGGCGGCCAGTGCCCGGCCGTGGCCCTGGGGCTGCCTCTGCTGGCCCGGGATGAGGACATCCCCGTCGTGGCCGCCGCCATTTTGCAGACGTTGCCGCCGGAACGCGCCGCCGGCGACATTGTGGTGCTCATGGGCCATGGCACCTCCCACGAGGCGGACGCGCGCTATGATCGGCTGGCTGCCGCCCTCGGGCGTGTTGATCCCCTGGTGGTGGTGGGCACCATGGACGGCACTCGTTCGTTGGAGACTGTGCTTGCCGAGCTGGAACACCTGCCGCCGGGACCTGTGTGGCTCACGCCGCTGCTGGCCGTGGCCGGGGCGCACGTGCTCAAGGACATGGCCGGCCCTGGCCCGGATTCCTGGAAGTCCCGCCTGCAGGCTGCTGGCCGCACGGTGCATGTGGTGCATGCCGGCGCTGCCGAACGACCAGCCCTGGCGGCGATCTGGATCGAACATCTCCGCCAGGCCATGACCGCCCTGCAGGTGTCAGGCGGCTGAGCCTTCACTGCTGCTCTGGCTTGCTTTTTGCAAAATATGCAGGGGCAGGTGTCGGTTTTCTGCCAGAGACGCAACAGGAGGCATTCCATGGCACGACGGCTCGTTGTGGCGTTCGTCGCAATGGCAATGGTGGTGATGCTGTGCGCAGCATCCAGCGCATGGGGCAAACCCCGGGCGACCGTGCAGGATTTTCGGTTTTCCGCCCAGCGCGCCGAAGGCGGTGTGGTGGTGCGGGTGCAGTTTGACCACGCCCTGCTCGGCTGGGTGGATGCCGGGCAGGTGACATTCAAGGATTCCGGAATCGTTGTGCTGACCATCCGTGGTGAACAGCCACGGGTGGTGACCAATCTGGCCCAGGCCCTGAGCGCCGTGATTGCGCGCAGGGGAGCGGACGCCTTCCTGGGCCGACAACTGGCGCAACTCATCGAGCGGCACAAGGCCATGCCATAACGATAGCCTTTCGGCATCGCCCTTCCCGGCGGCTTCCTCAGAACGGCTTGTCGAATGCGCCCAGGGTGATTTTCTGGCGCTTGACGCTTGCGCCGCCGCCTGCGCCGCGTGCGCTCTGCTCCAGGGAGAGCAGGCGCTTCTTGAATTCGTCCATTTCCAGCAGGGCCGTGTAATTCTTGAGCAAGGCCATGTAGCCGTCGGCCTGTTCCAGGGTCAGGCCGCCTTGCGACAGGGCCTGGAAGATGGCTGCGCCAAAGGCGGCGGCTTCCTCCTGGGTGGTCAGGGGCGGAATCTCCAGGGGCGGCGCCGGAGTCTCGGGCCGTGGCCAGACGTGATCCAGGCACCAGACAAGGCATTCACTGTCGCCCTTGAGGGCCCGTTCCACCATGACCCTGGTCAGGGCCAGGGCGTGATCTTCCAGATATTGCCGCACCTTGGCGAAGATGGCCGGGTGCACATGCTGCTGCGGGATGGAGCGATGTTCCGGGGATGGCTCGGGTTTGGCCTCGCGCCGGGAACGCCCGGTCATGGTCTGCCCCAGCTGCCCTGCCGTCGCGGCCTGACCTGGCTGGCTGGATGGCATGGAAGGCTCCGCCTGCTTCGGCAGCTCCGCCTGTTTGGGCTGGCTGAGAGGCGCGGCCTGGCCTGACGCGGCTTGGCTTGACGCGGCCTGGCCTGACGCGGCTTGGCTTGACGCGGCTTGGCTTGATGCGGCTTGGCTTGGCGCGGCCTGGGCTGGCGGGGTGGTGGCTGTCGCCGGCTGCGGTTTGGGCTGGCGGGATTCTTCCCTGCCGGGCAGCGGGTGCCGCGCCGCGAGTCTGGAGAGGATTTCCCGCTGCAACTCCAGGGACATGGCTGGCGGCGAGGGCGGCGCAGGCGGTGTGGAGGCAGGGCCCGCTGGCGCATCTGATGGAGCCGATGAATCTGGCGAATCTGGCGAGTCTGGCGAATCTGGCGAAGCGGGGGCCGTCAATACGGCCTGGGCCAGGGGAGGTGCGTCCTCTGGTGTCGGGTGTGGTTCGGGATGGGACTCGGAGCGGGGGGCCGGCTCGGGCGTATCCTCCACCGCCGCATCGGTTTCCTCCAGCTGGAAGGTGAATTCGTCCGGCTCGATTGTGGGCGGCGCGGGTGGTGTGGACGTCGGGGGCGTTTTCGACGCAGCAGGCTTTTCGGCGGCAGCGGGCTCGGCCTGGCTGTCCTGCGGCGGCTCGGGCGACACCCGCTGCGCAGGGGCGGCAGTGTCTGCAGAGGCTTCCGGTGCGGGGTCAGCCGGTGCCGGGGACTCCTCGGCCGCGGGCACGATGTCTTCCAAAGAAAACACCGGATCCTCGGGGGCAGGCTCGGGGGCGGGGGCGATGTATGCCGAGATCGGTACACCGGATTCTGCCGCTGTGTCGGGTTCCTCCGCCGGGGGAGGCGTGGATGCTGTTTCCGGTGTCGTGGCGACTGTCGCCGGTTCCGCGACGGCTTCTGCACGCGATTCCGCAGCAGGCTCGGCAACCGATTCCGAAACCGATTCCACAATCAATTCTGCAGCCGGCTCGTCGATTGGCGCGGCAGGTGCTGCAGCGGCTTCGGCGGCAGGTGCTGCAGCGGCCTCCAGATGAGCCACCTCAAGGGTGGGCTCCTCTATTTTTTGTTCCAGTTCAAGAGGTTGCTGCATCTCAAGCGCAGCCGGGGAAGGCGGTGTGTCGGGCTGCTGCAGCGCGGCGGGCGGGGTGAACACCAGTTCCGCCTGGGGGGCTTCGGCCGGCGCTTCAGGCGCGGGCGGCGGCAGCAGGTCGTCCAGCTTGACGTCCTCGGACGCCTCCGGCAGCGGCGCGGCGGGCGCGGGAAAGGGGAGATCAATGTTGATGTCGTCCAGATCCAGGGGCTGATCATCCAGGAGGATACGCGATTGGGGCGTCTCGGGCAGGGGCTCCGGGGTCTTGGGCGTGCCTGATGCCGTAACTGATGCCGTAACTGATGCCGCGACTGGTTCAGCAACTGGTACTGGTTCAGCAACTGGTTCAGCAACTGGCGCAGCAACTGGCGCAGCAACTGGCGCCGGTTCTGCGGGAGGCGTGGCGGCGGGTGCGTCTGGCGTGAGGCCGGGATGCTGCCGGGAAAGGGATTGGCGGGCCATCTCCTCCCAGGAGGAACGGTCGGCGTCCGTCAGCTCGTTTTCCCAGACCTGCCGGGCCACGCCGGACAGGACGCTTTTGTCGACCTTGTATTCTTTGCTGAAGACCTCAGTAAAATACTCGAAGCCTGGAGAGTCCACACCGTTGCTCATGCTTGCTCCCGCTAAGGTGCTGCCATCGAGACGAATGCCTTGGGCCATCGTTTCCTGTTTCATCCTAACAAACAATCATGCATTTCGGCAAATGCGGCGGACGGGCGGCATGGGATTTCTTTCCCTGCGGTTTTTTCTTGTTCGAAAGCGAGTTTGGCACTGAAGTGGTTAATTATTATTCTGAAATGTAAGGATATTTTTTTGACAATATCGTCTCGGCAAGCGGGCATGGCCTCTGTACGCATCGACAAGTGCATGGTAAGATTGCTGAAGCCTAGATTTTATTAACCGCGCGCCAGACGGGTGCACCACCGGCGCAATCCGCGGAGGCCGATGGCATGGACCATGAAATTTCCAACAGCAGGCCAGAGACAGGCATGACCAGCGCCGCCCTGGCGGCAGTGCTGGCGCCGGCGGTGGAAGCCGGGGTGCGGGCGGCCATTGCCCCGACACTGGAGCGACTTGTCGTGCAGCTGGAACGCCTGGCCGACAGATTGGACCGGCTGGACGCCTTGCAGGCCCGTGGCTCGGCCGTGGTCGAAATGGCGGAATCCGCCGCCGCCACAGCCCCCCCCGCCGCCGCCCCGGTCATTCCGGTCGCGCGGGTCGCGCCGGTCGCGCCGGTCGAGTCGGTCGCGCCGGTCGCGCCGGTCGCGCCGGACGAGCCTGCTGCCCCCCCCTTGCCCCCCTCCCTGGCCATGGACGAGAGCGGCGAATTTGTCTTCGACGAGCTGGCGGACATCGTAGCGCCGTTCTCGTCCGAGGACGCCGCGGCGACGGCCACCCCCCTGCCTGCGGACGTCCTTGAACCGGATGCCGCACCGGAATCCGACCTCGTCCTGCACGAAGCCCTGCCCGAGGAATCCCTGGCCGGGGAGACGGAGCAGGAGCTGGTGCACGAGTTGGAGGATCTTTCCCCCCCCGAGGATATTCCCTTGCTTTTCCCGGCAGACGCCTCCGAGACCGCCGCCGAAACGGCGGACGAAGAGTTGTTTGCCGCGGAGGCCTTGCCCCTGGCGTTCCAGGACGAAGCGATGCAGGACGAGGACTTTTCGGACGAGGACGCACAGGCCGGGGACACACAGACCGGGGACGCCGCAGCCACCCTGGAAACCATCGACACCGTGGAATTTGTGGACGACGCCGAGGTGGACATTGCCGACGTGGATGTGGCGCAGACCATGCCGCAATCCTTCGAGCACGCGTCGGCTCGCGACCTTGACGAGTTTCTGCCCGACATGGCGCAGACAGAGACGCCCGAAGTCTCCGAAGTCTCGCCCGTTGCCGTCCAGTTTGAGCCCCTGCCACCGCTTGAGGACCTCGAACAAATTGAGGAAACCTATCTGGTGGTGGAGGAGGTGCTGTCGCCGGACCTGCCAGATCTGCCAGACCTTTTGGACCAGCCGGCCAGCCCGGTGGAGGACGTCGCCGTGCCGGCTCCCAAGGACGACATGCAGGCCACCACGATTTTTGCCGGCGAGATCACTGAGCTGTTCCCGGATCTGGAGGACTCCATTGAGATGGAGGAGCCCGCAACAGAGCCCGGAACGGTGGAGCCCCAGGCGGCCACCGCCGCGGAGCAAGCCGAGGCGGTGCAGGACGAAATGCCAGATGCGGAGATGGAGGGCTTCTCGCTGGAGGCAGCAGCCTCGACGTCTGAGGCTGCCGAAGATGAGCCGTGGGATTTCATCCTGCCAGGGGAGTCGTCGGAAGGTGCGGCCGCAGCCTCGACCCTGGAACTGGCCGACCCCCAGCCGCCGGGCCGGACCGTGGAGACTTGGGCCTTTGACCTGCCCGGCCTGGATACGACCAACACGGCGGTGCCCTGGAGCTTCGATCTGCCGCCCCTGGACGATGTGTCGCAGGCGGCAACGGGCGATACGGCGGGCGAGGCCGGGGAACCCCTGGCGGCCGTGGACAACATGGCCGAAACCATGAACCCCGAAGAGACGGCCAAGGATGTGCCGGATCTGGAAGGAGGGCCGGCGCCGGAAGCCATAGTGGTTCCCATCCTGGCGGCTGCCGCCACGCCTCTCATGCATCCGGTTGCGCCGCCGGCCGTCCCTGCAGCCGGATCGCCTGCCGCTGCGGAAAAGCCGCTCATCGTCCTTGGGGATGCGGAAGATGGCGACACCGAGCGCACGTCAATCGAATTCAACGAATACAACGAGCCTGTGGAGCCGCCCCGGACGCCCAAGGAGACGCGGCGCGTCATCTGGTACATGCACAAACGCGGCTGCCCTTCCACCCAGATTGCGGACTACCTCACCCTGGAGCGGGTACCCAGCTTTTCCGGACGCGCCAGCTGGGACATGCGCGACGTGGATGCGGTAATCAAAAAGATCGCCGCCCGGCTACAGATCCGCAAGCAGCAGTTGCATCGGCAGCAGGCATCCGGGGCCATGAACGAACTCATCGGCTGACGGGCGCGTCCTCCGTTTTTCCTGCAATAGAGCGCGTTGTTTTTGAAAAGAACTCTCGGGGGAAGAACCTTTCTAAAGAAAGGTNGGGAGAACCTTTTGCAAAAGGCTTCCCCTCTCGCAATGTCCTTTTTCAAGGTTGAAATGATCTAGCGCCGGGGCGTAGGCTCCGGCGCTTTTTTGCGCGGTCAAGCCATCCTGGAGGGTGCCTGGAGGGTATGGCCGGGCATGGGCGGCCCCTGCCTTGTGTGCCTGTCTATGCTGACCTCGTGACGCAGCAACCACCAGCGTTGGAGGACACGCATGCACAGCCTTGAGCACGCCACGGCCCGTCATCATGATGTCTGGGATCTGGACGCGCTGGACTGGAACACCCTGCCGCCCTCCCTGGCCGGGCTCAGGCGTCTGATGGGCGCTCCGGCCACGGTGCTGCTGGCCGAGTCCTACGGCGGCACCGCCGTGTATGTGCCCGAATACCCGTACCCCGACCATCACCTGACCGCCTGCATCGGCCTGCCGGCCATGGAACGGCTGGTGCGGGTGCACGGTCGGGAGAAGCTGCACATCCCCAAACTCGATGCCCTGGAACGTCAGGTGCGGCAATCGCGGCTGCGGCAGTTGCACAGCCAGGGCGCGAGCGTGGGGAGTCTGGCGCGAATCTTCAACATCACCCCGCGGCGGGTGCGGCAGCTGCTGGCAGTCTGATCCGCAGCGGGCGCATGTGCATCGCCTTTTACCCAAGGAGATTTTTCATGGAGAAACTCACTTCCCGCAAGCTCTGGACGGCCGTTCTCGGCAGCGCACTGCTGCTGGGCGCGCGGGCGCTGGAATTGGATGTGAGCCCGGAGCAGCTCTATGCCGCGGCCGGGGTGCTCATCTCGTACCTGCTGGGGCAGGGTTTGGCGGACGCCGCCTCCCGCACGAACACGGACAATGCCGGCGAATCCCGATGAGCGACCGCGATCTGCGCGACTTGTGGGATGCCATCGACGTGCTGCGCACCCAGCAGCACGTTGCCAACACCCTGCTGGCGGAAATCAAGACCATCCTCAGCGAACGGTGCGAGGGCCGCGGCCGGCGCATCCAGGACCTGGAAGCCGGCCTGGAGCAGGTGCGGGCGCGGGTGTGGTGGTTCGCCGGGGCGTCCTCGGCGGCGGCGTTTGTGGTGTCCCGGCTGTGGCCGTCCGGATTCGGAAAATGATCACCCAAGGAGGATGCGGGACGCATGAGCCCCCGACACACTTCCCCCCGGCCGGGCCATGCGCCTGCGCCGGAACAGATCGACATGATTGCCTGCGTGCTGCAGAGCGGCGGCAGTTTGCAGACAGCGGCGGCCGCGGCGGCCGTGTCCAAGGACGTGCTGGATTCCTGGCTGGCCCTGGGCGCGCAGGTGCTGGACCGCCCGCCCCGCGCGGGCCGCAGGCTCCCGGCCCTGGAGGAAGCCTGCGCCGCCCTGGCCGCCCGGGCACGCATGGAAATGGCCCGCACCGAAGCCGCCTGTCTGGAGGCCATCCGCCGCAGCGCCGTGGAGGGCGAAACCGTGCGCGAGACGGTGCGGGTGGTGGACGAGGCCGGGAACGTCGTCAAGGAAACATCCACCACCAAACAGGCCGCCCCGCAGTGGAAGGCCGCCGTCTGGTGGCTGGAGCACGTGTTGCCGGACCAGTGGGGCGGCAAGGGGGCCGAGGCCCAGGCCTGCGGTCCGGTGCGGCTGACCATCGTTCCGGATCCGGGACCCACTGCAGCCGGTGGTTGCGAATCCGAACAGGAGTTCCACAAACCCGCATGAGCACCTCGCCCCACGAAACAACCCTGCACGCCCTGCCGCATCAGCTCCAGGTGCTGTCCTCCACCAAACGCTATGTCTTTCTGGGCGGCGGGGTGGGCAGCGGCAAAACCGAGGCCGGCTCCCTGTGGGTGGTCAAGCAGGTGCAGCGTACTCCGCCCGGGGTGTTGGGCTGCATCGCCGCCAACAGCTATGCCCAGCTCACGGACTCCACCCTGCGCAACCTGTACCGCACCTGCCAGCGCGCCGGCATGCCCATCCGTCCCGGCACGCTGCCCTTCGCCAAAACCGCCCTGAACATCGCCATGCCCGGCCCGGACGCCCACTGGACGGACGTGCTCTGCCGGTCCCTGGAGTCCTATCACCTGTTGGCCGGCGTGGAATTTGGCTGGGTGTGGGTGGATGAGTGCTTCCTGGCCCGGCGCGAGGCCGTGGAGGTGCTCATGGCCCGCCTGCGCGACACCCGCATGCCCTGCCAGATGCTTTTCACCACCACCCTGGACGAGCCCGGCAGCTGGATGCATTCCATGTTCGTGGAACAGTACGATCCTGAACTCATGGACGTGTTCTACGCCACCACCTTCGAGAACCGCCACCTGCCCGACGGCTACACCCAGAGCCTCAAACGCATGTACCCGGCCCGGCTGTATGATCGCATGGTCCTGAGCAAGTGGGTGGCCCTCTCGGCCCACGTCATCTACCACAGTTTCGACCGCGCCCGGCATCTCTGTGCAGACATCGCCTTCGCCCCGGAACTGCCCCTGCTCTGGAGCCATGATTTCAACCTTGCGCCGGGCAAGCCCATGAGCTCGGTCCTGGCCCAGCTCCGGCGGGGGCCCCAGGGCATGGAGCTGCATGTGTTCGACGAGATCGTCATGGAAACCGCGGACACCAACCACGTCATTGCCGAAATGAAGGGCCGCCCCTGGCACGAGCAGGTCCGTGCCGGCGTCATCGTGTACGGCGACGCCTCCGGTCGCGCCCGGGACACCCGCTCCGGCATGACCGACTATTCCCTGCTGGCCGCCGCCGGGTTTGCGCAACAGAAAGTCCCCAAGGCCAACCCGCCCGTGCGCGACCGGCACAATCTGGTCAACTGCCTGCTGTGCGACGCCGAAGGCCGCGTGCGGCTGAAGATTCATCCCCGCTGCGAGACCCTCATCCGCGGGCTGGAACGCGCGGCCCTCAAACAGGGTGCGCAGTACGTGGAAGACGACTCGCTCTTCGAACAACACGTCACCACCGCCCTGGGCTACCTGTGTTGCGCCGAGTTCAAGCGGCCCTGAACGGCCTGCCTGCGGTACGGCAGGGGGCGCTGAACTCCCAGGCCCGCCGCATCGTTTATCCCACTTCATCCACGGAGGCGTCATGACCCGCGAGGAGTTGTTGAAGGTGCACCCGCACCATGCGGCGATGCTGCCGCGCTGGCGGTTCTGGATTGCGGCATACGAGGGCCTGGACGCCATGCTGGCCTATGGCGTGCTGGCGCGGCATCCCCGCGAGGAGCTGCACGAGTTTCAGGACCGCCTGCGCGAGGCCGTGGGCTTCAACTACTGCAAGTCCATCGTCAACTGTTTCAATTTCTATCTGTTTGAAAAGCAGCCCCGCCGCGAACTGGCCGGTCTGGCCGGGGATGGCCTGTGGCGCACCTTTGCCGAGGATTGCGATCTCTACGGCACCAACTACGACAACTTCCTGCTGGAACAGCAAAAGTACGCCAGCATCTTCGGCCATGTGGGCGTGCTGGTGGACAAGCCCGGCCGCGGCGCCGCCACCCGGCAGGAGGAACGCGAGGCCAGGCTGCACCCGTACCTGGCGGCGTATCATCCTGAAGCCATTCTGGATTGGCGGGTGGAGCGCGACATCAACCATCGGCCGTATGTGGCCATGGTCAAGCTCATGGAGGAGGACGGCACCATCCTCGTCTATCGCCCGGATGCGTGGGAGCGCTGGCGGGTGGAGGAGGGCGCGGAACTGGTGGGGCAGGGGACGCACCCGCTGGGGCGGGTGCCCTTTGTCTGGCTGATGAATCTCACGGGGCGGCGGCGGTTCGTGGGGGTCTCGGACATTGCCGACGTGGCCCCGCTGGATGCGAGTATCATCCGGGATCTGTCCCTGGGGGGAGAGGTGATCCGCAACTGCGCCTTCCCCATGTTCCGCACGCCCCGCCAGCCGCCGGACGCCACAGGCCTGCGCGACGAGGTGGCCACCGGCCCCCGGGCGGTGCTGGAATGGGACCCCGACGCCGGCGCGGACGCCCGTCCGGACTGGCTGGAGGCGGCAGCCCGCGAGCCGGTGGAAGCCATCCTGCTGTGGGTGGAGCGCAAGACGCAGGAAATCTATCGCATGTCCAACGCCGGCGGGCTGCATGGCGTGGATGCCCAGGCCAAGAGCGGCGTGGCATTGCGGCAGGAATTTCAGCTGCTCAATTCGGTGCTGGCCTCCAAGGCGGCCAATCTGGAAGAGGCGGAACGGGCCATCCTGGGCCACTGGCTGGCCTGGCAGGGGCGAGAAAAGGAAGTGGAGCGCATGCGGCTGGAGCGGCCGCGGCATTTTTCCGTGGAGGATCTGGCCGCAGATCTGGACAACGCCCTCAAGGGCGCAGGATTCATCGACAGCCCGACTTTTCAGCGGGAACTGAAGATGAGCCTGGCGCGGCGGCTGCTGCCCGGCGGGGAAGGAGTGCTGGGCACCGTGCGGGAGGAACTGACCGCGAAGGACGTTGCGGAACAGCAGCCTCGGGATTAGGGCGAATGACTTGAATGCGACGACGCCGGATGCTCCAGGCAGAGCGTCCGGCGTCGTCCGCAATGGGATAGCAGCGAAGCCAGAGGCGCGCGCGTCTGTCGGGCGTTTAGCCCTTCATGCGCTTTTCCCAGAGCTTCATGTCCTTCATTTTCTTGCGGCGCTCGCGCTGCAAGGCCTTGCACACCAGGGGCAGGTTCTTTTGGTAGCCCCACTTGGCGCGGTATTCGTCCGGGGTGAGGCCGAACTTGGCAAGGGTTTTCTTGGTGAGGATCTTGTACGCCTTGCCGTCTTCCAGGCAGGTGATGGTCTTTTCCTTGATGGCTTGCAGGGGGTCGCCCGCAGCAATGGGCGCTTCAAAAGCGGGCATGTCTCCGGCATGCATGCTCTTGATCCCTTTGGCCAGGGTGCGGACCATGGACGTGATTTCTTCTTCCGTCATGGTGCGGACGCCAGCCTGGGCCCTGACGATCTCCAGAGCTTCCTTGATGTAGCTTTCCACGAAGCGCCTCCAGAATGAATGTAGCGAGCAAGTCTACGTAACAAACGTATACAGTGACGATATCAGCATGTCAAGCAATGAAGACGCCGGCATGCGTCAATAATGCAGATTTTGATGTGGCATTGCGTTGGTGTTGCTGTCAGATGTCATGGGTCGCGTGTATTTGGTTGAAAGTAACTTGAAATAAAATCTAGATATACTATAGTACGGGCAGTGCCGCATGGAGCCGCGTGCAACAGTGCAGACTCGCTGCGCCGGCAGGCGACGCAGCGAGTCCAGACAGTGGCGGCAATGAATGCGCGCACGTCGCCGAGAGGCCGGAGCTGTGCCCTGCGTGCGCCCCAGAATCGCAGCAAGGCAGCCAATGGACGATGGCGCGCACGTCGCCGGTTACTCCCGCACCGGCTTCATGCGTTTTTCCCAGAGCTTCATGTCTTTCATCTTTTTGCGGCGCTCGCGCTGCAGGGACTTGCACACCAGTGGCTGGCCCTTCTTATAGCCCCACTTGGCGCGGTATTCGTCCGGTGTGAGGCCGAACTGCGCAAGGTGTCGCTTGGTGAGGATCTTGTACGCCTTGCCGGATTCCAGGCACAGGATGGAGTTTTCCTTGATGGCTTCCATGGGATCCTGACTGGTCCGGGGAGCTGCAGCCTTCACACGCGTCCCCTCGCTGATGGAACGAATGCCTTGGCTGAGTTTATGAACCATGGAGGTGATTTCCTCCTCGCTCATATTGCGCACGCTCGCCTGAGCCTTGACGATTTCCAGTGCTTCTTTAACGTAGCTCTCCATTCCTCAATCCCCTTTTGAAGTGCTGTTGCGGCAACAGTAGAACTCTTGTGTCGCAAGTTGGTGGCATTGTCAAGGTGATTGGGTAATTGCATGAGAGGTTGATTCTCTAACTTCACGCCTACAACTGCGTTGAATGGCCATGCTACGATGGTACAACTTTTCTAATAAAAGTCTAAAAATTATTTAACACGTCAAGATGCATTGTCATTGCAGTAAAACAACACAGATGACGTAGTGCGGAGGCAGTGTGTAAAAACTTAGCAAAAAGCAGGCCAAAAATTGATTCGGCTTGCCTTGCCAGACGCTCGGGCGTATGGTGCCCTGGCCGATTCGGCGTGCGCGCCTCTTGCGCGGCGCCTTCTTTCCATCCGTCATCCATTAGCAGGAATATCCATGGAACATGCAGGTTTGCAGACCCGCTGCCCGGCAGCGGGCGTGTTGTGGAAGCGCGCCATATTGGCGTTGTGTTGCACGCTGGTGGTGATCATGGCTGCCGGCAACGCCCTGGCGCAGCCGCGCGAGGCCTTTACGCCCAGCATTCCGGAAGAGGCTGTGCGCAAGTGGTTCGCCACGGTCAAGCTGCCCGGCTTCAAACAGGTGAGCCTGTACCACGAGTTTCATCCCGTGGACGGCAGCTTGGTGGCCCGCTACGAGGCCCCGGGCAAGGTGGTGTACGTTTCCTATATCGACAATGTCCGCAAGGACCCCACCTACGGCTTCCGCCGCGATGCCAAGACCATGGCGCAGGTGGGCGGCAAGATGCCCCCCACCAGCAAGGAGGTGGCCGGCGTCAAATGGCACGGCAACGACTCCACCCCCTCCCCGGTGGCCACGCTGGACCTTTCCCAGGAAGTGAAAATTCTTCTGGTAGGCTACGAAAACGTGGCCCTGGACGAGCTCTATGCCCTGGCTGGCGGCATTTCCTTCGACATTCTCAAACGCGCGCACCGCTAGCCTCTCGCGTGAGAAGCACAACGAAAGACCTGACGCTGCTGCGGCGGCGTCAGGTCTTGCTGCGTGGGGTGCGCGAAATCATCGTGCGCCGATGCGCACGCCCTCAGCGGTGCGAGGGCGGATCATCTTCCGGCGGCGCGGTCCAGGCGGGCGGCGAAGTCCAGCAGCAGGGTCTGGGCCGTGGCCTGGAGGCCGGCGACGTCTCCGGGGCCAGGAGCCAGGGGCGCCAGCAGCGCCATGGTGCTGCGGCAGTTCGGCGTCTGATCCGCAGGGGTGCACTTGGCCAGGGTCCGGGCGCTGCGGGCCGCGGCGGCCAGGGTGGCGTTGCGATCCGGCCCGTGCTGGTGCGCATGCCAGACCATGCGCTGCACCAGGGGGCCGGCGGTCATATAGTAGCCCAGGTTGAGCAGGGTCGGGGGCAGGGGCGCCGGATCGTCGGGCACATAGCGGGCAATCAGGGCCGGCACGTTCAGATCGTCGATGTCTGCTGCCGAGTGACTGGCGACGAGCACCCCGGCCAGATCGGTGAGCATGTCGTCAGGCGGCGGGGCGGGCGGTTGTGCAGGGGGATGCGGCGCAGGTGCCGGCGGGATGGGGCGTGCCGGTATGGTCCGGTCCAGCGCTGTGCCGTTGGCGTGCACCACCGTGGAGACGGGGCCGCTCCACTGCCAGAGCAGGGCAAGGCTGGCGGCTGTCAGGAGCAGCGCTCCCGCAGCCAGGATGAGCAGAGGATGCACGCGGCGCACGGCGCTGGGCTCCTGGTTGTGCGTGAAACTCGCCGTCCGGCCTGGAGCATTTTAATTTTGAAAAAGGACTTTGCGGGAGGGAAAGCCTTGTTGCAAAAGGTCCTCTCTTCTCGCGCTCTCCCCTTCCAACAATTTGATAGTATTTTGTAATTATAACAAAAGTCTTTGGGGAGGGGTTCCCCCAGGAACTCTTCTCAAAGATAAAATGCTCTAGCAGGATGCCGAGGGGGCCGCAAGCAAATCCCGGAGCGGTGCGCCAGGGCTTCTTGTCATTTGGCGCTGTTCATGGAATGAACAGGTTGTGTACCAGAGTAATCCCATGCCCCATGGTGCGCTGTCGCGCCACGCGAAATCATGACGTACGCCCTGTGCTTTCTGGCCGGACTGCTCGTTGCCGGAGTCTTCGCACTGCAGCAACGCCGGCGGGTCCGCGAATCCCGCATCCATGAAGACACCTTCCGCTCCATGCTGGATACCAGCACGGATGTGTTTTATCGCACCGATGCCCAGGGCCGGCTGATCATGATCAGCCCTTCGGCGCTGCAACTCATGGCCTTCGATTCCATGGATGATGTGCTGCACAAGCCCATGGATTCCTTCTGGGCCCATCCCGCCCAGCGGGCCGCCATGCTGGAGACCATTGCCAGCCAGGGCGCGGTGCGCGACTACGAAGTGCTGCTGCGCAAGCGCGACGGCGGCGCTGTGGTGGTGGCGGTGAGCTGCAGTTTTTACCGGGATGGCCGCGGCAGGGTGCTGGGTGTGGAAGGCATGTTTCGGGACATCACCGACCGCAAGAAGGCCGAAGCCGCCCTGCAGGAGGCGGAGCGCAAGTATCGGGAACTGTTCGAGCTGGCGCCGGTGGCCATCTTTCAGGCCACCCTGGAGGGGCAGTTCTTGACGGTGAATCCCGAATATGCCCGCATGGTGGGCTATGCCTCGCCCCGGGAAATGGTGGAGTGCGTGGACGATATCGCCTGCCAGCTGTACGCGGATTCCGCCGAGCGCGTCCGCTACGTGGCCCACCTGCGCGAGCAGGGCAAGGTGGACAACTTCGAGGTGCAGCTCAAGCGGCGGGACGGGCAGCAGTTCTGGGCCTCCATCACCACGCGGATCCGGCGTGGGGAGGATGGCGGTGTGGCCTTCATCTACGGCTTCATCGTAGACATCACCCGGCAAAAAGAGGAGGCGGCCTTCCGGGCCCGCATGCATGAGGCGTTGGAGCAACAGGTGGTGGAGCGTACCATGGAACTGGAGCACAGCAACCGTCGCCTGCGGGAGCTGGACCAGCTCAAGACCAGCTTTCTTTCCTCTGCCTCCCACGAACTGCGCACCCCGCTGACCTCCATCCTGGGCTTTGCCAAAATCACCGCCAAAACCTTTGACCGGTTCCTGCAAGGCGTCCCTGGCGTCGATGCAGCCCAGCGCGCCAAGGCCGATACCATCCGCGCCAACCTGGGCATCATCGCCAAGGAGGGATTGCGGCTGACCCGGCTGGTGAACGATCTGCTGGACGTCAACCGCATCGAGGCCGGGGCGGTGGAATGGCGGCTGGAGGCGTTGGAGGTGGCCCCGTTGCTGGAGGAAGCCAGCCTGGCCGTGGCCGGGGAACTGACACAGCGGCCACAGCTGACCCTGCGCACCATCGTGGAGCCCGGCCTGTCTCCCTTATTGGTTGACCGCGACCGCATGCATCAGGTGCTGCTCAACCTGTTGCACAATGCCGTCAAGTTCACCGCATTTGGTGAGATTCGTCTGCTGGCCCGCAGCATTCCGGAGGCCCCGGGCATGGCGGAACTGGTGGTGGAGGACGACGGCCCCGGCATTCCGGCCGCAGAACTCGAACTGGTGTTTGAGAAATTCTACCAAAGCCGCACGGGCGCGCAGGATACCCTGCCCCCGGCCCACATGACCGCTGCCAAGGGCGCAGGGCTGGGCTTGGCCATCTGCAGGCAGATTGTGGAACACCTGGGCGGGAGCATCCGGGCCGAGTCTCCGGCGGGGGAGGGCGCGCGCTTCATCCTGCGCCTGCCCGTTGCGCCCTTGCAGGAGCCGCTGGTCGCACCACAGTAAGGCACCATCCCAGGCGAGGCCCTCAGCCGCTGCAGCACCGCCTACTGCGGCACGCGGGTGGACGTGGCGTAATTGAAGCCCCCGTGCGCCAGCAGCTGCCACACAGAGGCCCAGCCGTCTCCCCATTGCAGCCGCTGCGGCCCGAAGGCCCGACCCTGGCGCAGGCGGTCCTCGGCATTCGTACCGGGGCGGAGCATGCCGGCCTTTTCCAGCAGCAGGCGGGGCAGCTCCACCTGGGCGTGCTGGCCGTCCAGCAGAAAGGCGCGCAGGGCCTGTTGCGTTTCGAAGACGCGGGCGCTGTACAATGTCATGCGTTCAGGGGCGGCCAGACGCAGCGCAGACGCAAAGACATAATGATCCGGCAAGGCTCTGAAGATGGAAAGCTTCCATTCGGATGCGCCAGAATGCACGGCGTTGCGTTCCGTGATGGTGGCCACCAGCTCCCCCATGAAATCCAGGGTTTTTTGTCCATTACGAGGGAGCGAGATCCATTTCTTGACTGGCGTGCTTCCTGCAATGCCTGCCCGCTGGGCTCGCTGCTTCATGAAGGTAGAGATGTCGAACGCCATGTTCTTACCCTCCTGGATTGCCTGGATGCAGAAAGCGCGTGGCCTGTCCTGCATCGTTCTGCCACAAAACAGAGATCGTCTAGAAAAAGTTGTGTTGTATCGTTTGTTGTGTTGATTCTAAATTCGTGTTCACACCTTTTTACGTGTTTGTACAGGGAAATTTTCCTTGTTCACACACTCGACACAGAGTAGATGCAACACGTTGCTCCATGTTCTTTTTCGGGGGGGGCGCCAGCAGGAAGGCATTCCTGTGTCCGATTGCATCAATGGTGGAGATGGTGTTAGGTAATGCATCGTAGTTATTGCACTAATCAATGAACAGAGAGGGGTTTCTCCTTTTCTATGACACAGGATTAATGCTGTGTATACTTTTTTTTGCAATGCAGCCATGATAGCGCCCAGTATCTTCTCCGCCTTCCCCTGCTGCCTGCGCAACCCCTTGCTATCCGGAGCTGCTCTCCATGCCTTCGCCTCCGATGATTCCTGATGCCCCCTGGGCCATGCCCGCGCCCGCCGTGGCCGCTGCCCTGGAGACGGATCTTGCCCGTGGTCTCACCGATGCCGAGGCCCAGGCCCGGCTGGAACGCTTTGGCGAGAACGTCATCACCGCGCAGCAGCAGGAGCCCTGGCACGCCATTTTGTTGCGGCAGGTCATGAATCTCATCGCGCTGCTGCTGGTGCTGGCCGCGGTGATGAGCGCCGTGCTGGGCGAGTGGCTGGAGGTGGCGGCCATTGCTGTGGCCTTGCTGCTCAATGTGCTCATCGGCTTTGTGACCGAGCTCAAGGCCCTGCGCTCCATCGCCGCCTTGCAGCGCATGAGCCAGGTCAATGCCAGGGTGATCCGCGACGGCCGCGTGAAGGAGATTCCGGCCAGCCAGGTGGTGCCCGGGGATCTGCTCGCCCTGGAAGCCGGCGATGTGCTGGCCGCAGACCTGCGTGTGGTGGAGTCCTCCCGGTTGCGCGCCAATGAGAGCGCCCTGACCGGCGAGTCCCTGCCGGTGGACAAAATCACCGCGCCCCTGCCGGAATCCACCATGCTGGCAGACCGCACCAACATGCTCTTCAAGGGCACGGCGCTGCACATGGGCACGGGCACGGCCATCGCCACCGGTACGGGCATGGGCACGGAGCTGGGCCGCATCGCCGCACTAACGCAGTCTGCCAAGGCCGAACAATCCCCCCTGGAAAAGCGGCTCAACAGCCTGGGCGGCAAGCTGTTCTGGATCACCCTGGCCGTGGCGGCGGTGGTCATCGTGGCCGGGGTGCAGTCTGGTATGGCCCTGCCCCTGATCATCCAGACGGCCATCGCCCTGGCGGTGGCCACCATCCCCGAGGGCCTGCCCATCGTGGCCACCATCGCCCTGGCGCAGGGCATGTGGCGCATGGCGGCCCGCAATGCCGTCATCACCCGGCTTTCCGCCGTGGAGACCCTGGGCACGGTGAACGTGCTCTGCTCCGACAAAACCGGCACCCTCACCGAGAATCGCATGCGGCTGGCCTCCATGCTCCTGGCCGGGGCGGATGGCCTGCCGGCGGTGGTCGTTCCCGGAACAGACACCCCCCCGCATCTGCGTCAGGCCGTGCTGGCCGGCGTGCTCTGCAACAACGGGCAGTTGGCGCATGACGGGGAAGACGAGCATGTGGGCGATCCCCTGGAGCTGGCCCTGCTGGAAGCCGGGCGCGATGCCGGCCTGGAGCGCGATCACCTGCTGCAGACCATGCCCGAACTGCGCGAGGAGGCCTTTGATTCCGACACCGTGATGATGGCCACCTATCATCAGGATACAGAAGGGCTGCTGGTGGCCGTGAAAGGCGCGCCGGAACGGGTGCTGGCCGTCTGCGCCACCGTGCGCACGAGCGAGGGAGACATCCCCATTACCCCTGCCCTGCGGCAGGCCTGGGAGGACGGCAACCGGCGTCTGGCCGGCCAGGGGCTGCGGCTGCTGGGGCTGGCTGGCAAGGCTGCGGCGAGCACGGAGGATCCCCCCTATACGGACCTGACCCTCCTGGGCCTGGCCGGCCTGGCAGATCCGCCCCGGGCAGACATGCGGGAGGTGGTGGCCCGACTGCGGCAGCAGGGGGTGCGGCTGGTGATGGTTACCGGGGATCAGCCGGCCACGGCCCTGGCCGTGGGCGAGGCCCTGGGACTGGTGGATGCCGAGCACGGCAAGGTGATGGTGGGCGCGGATCTCAGGCCCGGCCACACCCTGACGGCAGTGGAAAAGCGTGACCTGCTGCAGACCAACGTCTTTGCCCGCGTCACCCCGGAACAGAAGCTGGACCTCATCGGGCTTTATCAGGAAGCCGGGCACGTGGTGGGCATGACCGGGGACGGCGTGAACGATGCGCCAGCCCTCAAGAAGTCCGACATCGGCGTGGCCATGGGCCTGCGCGGCACCCAGGTGGCCCAGGAGGCGGCAGATCTGGTGCTCAAGGATGACGCCCTGGCCACCGTGGCCATGGCCGTGGATCAGGGCCGGGTCATCTTCAACAACATCCGCAAGTTCATCGTCTATTTGCTCTCGGGCAACGTGGGGCAGCTCATGCTCATTGGCGCGGCCATGGGCCTGGGCCTCAAGCTGCCGCTTTTGCCCCTGCAGATTCTGTATCTGAACATGATCTGCGACATCTTTCCCGCCCTGGCCCTGGGCCTGGGGCAGGGCAGGGGCGCGCCGCCGCCGCCCCAGCCCCGTGGTGTGCGCGAACCCGTGCTGGCCGCGGCCCACTGGACGGGTATTTTCGTCTATGGCGCGGTCATCGCCGCATGCATGCTGGCTGCCTATTGGTGGGCGCTGCACCGGTTGCTGTTCACCCAGGAACAGGCCGTCACGGTGACGTTTCTTTCCCTGGCCCTGGCCCGCATCTGGCATACCTTCAACATGCGCGAGCGCCGCACCGGGGTGTTTGTCAATGATATCACGTGCAACCCCTTTGCCTGGGGCGCGGTGGCCATCAGCCTGACCCTGGTGGCCATTGCCTGCTGCCTGCCACCTGTGGCCCGGGCGCTGCATGTGGCGGCCCTGGGGCAGGAGGGCTGGCTGCTGGTGCTGGCGGCCAGCACGGTGCCCTTTGTGGTGCTGCAGCTGTATAAATCGTTGAGCAGGTCAGGAGCGTCCGGTGTCTGAGCACCCTGCCCGAAGGGCCGGGGCGCCGGCGGTGCATGGCGTCAGGCCTGGCGTTAGAGCATGTTGTTTTTGAAAAGAACTCTCGGGGGAAAACCTTTCTAAAGAAAGNAGGGCAAGTTATCTTTGAAAGAACTCTCGGGGGAAAACCTTTCTAAAGAAAGGCTTTTTCCCCGAACCCTCTTTCCGAAGACTTTTTATTGTGATTCAAGGTCACTATTAAAGTTTTGGAAGGGGAGAGCGCGAGAGGGGAGAACCTTTTGCAAAAGGTTTCCCCTCTCGCAATATGCTTTTTCAAAATTAAAATGCTCTAGGCCTGGCGTCAGGTTTGGCGCACGGTGCCCTGGCTGAGGACCACCCCGGCGAACACCGCGCCGCAGGCCAGCAGTTGCTGGGCGTTCAACGTCTCGCCCAGCAGCAGCCAGGCCAGCAGCAGGGACACGGCCGGGATGGCGTTCACAAAGGCCGATGCCTGACTGGCCGGCAGCCGGCTCATGCCGAAGTTGTAGCAGCCATAGGCCCCGATGGTGACCACGGATCCCAGGTACAGCACCGCCAGCAGCGGCAGGGGTTCCCATGTTTGCGGCCAACTGACGAAGGGCAGCGTGGGCAGGTAGAAGAGCGTCCCCACCAGGGCCTGAATGGCCGTGAGCAGCCAGGGGGAATAGCGGGCGGAGAGCTTCTTGAGCAGCAACATGTAGCCCGTGGCGCAGACCATGGCCATGAATTCCAGGAAGTTGCCCAGCAGCGGGTTGGGCGCGGTCTCCTGCACCGTGGATGCCGTGGAAAGCCAGATCACCCCCAGCACAGCCAGGATGAATCCGGCCCAGATGCGCGGCGAGGGCCGCTCCCCCAGCCAGACGGCTGCCGCGCCGGCCACCATCACCGGCAGCATGGCCGTGACCATGCCGGCCTGCGCCGCAGAGGTGTGCGTGAGGGCGTACGCCTCGAACAGAAAATACAGCCCCGGCTCACACAGCCCCATGAGCAGCATGGGCTTCCAGTCCCCCTTGTGGTATTCCGCCCGCATGAACCGCCGGGCGAAGACGGCGAACAGCAGGGTGGCCAGGAGCATGCGGCCGAAGATCACCAGCAGGGGGTGCAGGGCGCCCACGGCCACCTTCATGGCGATGAAGCTCGACCCCCACAGCACCATGGCCAGGCTCAGGGCCAGGGTGGCGGCGAGACGGGAGGACTGGGCCGGCCGCGTGGGCGTGGGCATGGATATTCTCCTGAAGGGGGCGTGGGGAAAGGACGGGCTGTACCCCGCCCCCGGTGTGAAGTAAAGGGAGGCTGCGTTTTGATTGCCTCGCGCCTTGCATCCCGCCCCAACTTCCGCTATGCAACACTGCCCCTTTTCGCGAACCGCATCCCGCTCCTGGAGTCCACCGTGAATACCTGGGACGTCATCATCGTCGGCGCCGGCCCGGCCGGCCTCTTTGCCGCCTACCAATTGTGCGAGCATTCGGATCTGAAGGTTCTGGTCCTGGACAAGGGCCACGACATCCACAAACGCGCCTGCCCCATCAAGAAGGACGGCGTCTGCCGCAAGTGCGATCCCTGCCATATCCTGGCGGGCGTGGGCGGGGCGGGCCTGTTCTCCGACGGCAAGCTGAACTACATCCACAAGCTCGGCAAGTCGGACCTCACCCAGTTCCTGCCCCTTTCCGAAGCGCAGGCCCTCATCGACGAGACCGAGGCCGTCTTCAACCGCTTCGGCATGGACGGGCCCGTGTACCCCACCGACTGGGAAGCCGCCCGGGAAATCCGCAAGACGGCCAAAAAGCACGGGGTGGATCTGCTGCTCATCAAGCAAAAGCACCTGGGCAGCGACAAATTGCCCTACCACATCGCCACCATGACGGCCCACCTGCGCGACAGGGGCGTCGTCTTCCACACCAGGGAGGAAGCCAAAGACATTGTGGTGGAAGATGGCCGCATCACCGGGCTGGTGACCAGCAAGGCCGAGTACAAGGCCCGCCATGTCATCCTGGCCCCGGGACGCCTGGGCGCGGAGTGGTGCTCGCGCATCGCCGCCCGGCATCGGCTGGCCTGCTCCCAGCGCGGCATCGAGGTGGGCGTGCGCGTGGAAGTGCACAAGGACATCTATTCCGACATCACGGATGTCATCTACGACCCCACGTTCTTCATCCAGACCAGCAAATATGACGATTCCACCCGCACCTTCTGCACCAACCGCGAAGGCTTCGTCTCCCTGGAGAACTATCAGGACTTCGTGTGCGTGAACGGGCATGCGTACATGGACCGCAAGTCCGAGAACACCAACTTTGCGTTTCTTTCCAAGGTGGTGCTGACGGAACCCGTTTCGGACAACCAGACCTATGGCGAGGCCATCGGCCGGCTGGCCACCCTCATCGGCGGCGGCAAGCCGATCCTGCAACGCTTCGGCGACCTCAAGCGCGGTCGGCGCTCCACCTGGAACCGGATCATGAAAAGTTCCATCGAACCGACCATGAAGAACGTCGTGTGCGGGGATCTGGCCATGGCCCTGCCCGATCGCATCCTGGAAAACCTGGTGGAAGGCCTGGAACGGCTGAATCTGGTGGCCCCGGGCGTCTCCAACGAGGAAACGCTGCTCTACGCGCCGGAAATCAAGTTCTTCGCCAACCAGGTGGAGTCGGACAGCACGCTGATGACGCGCATCCAGGGACTGTATGTGGCGGGCGACGGCCCCGGCGTGGCCGGCAACATCGTCGCCGCTGCAGCCACGGGCCTGCTGCCGGCCAAGGCCATCCTTGCCGACAAGGCGCAACACGCCGCCGGGGAGAACCAGGGATGAGGCGCGTGCTCCTCGTCGTCGTCTGCCTGCTGCTGGTCCCCGCTTCCGCACCCGCCGGGACCGATGCCGCCCCCCGCAAGACCGCGCAGGATCGCTACGAGCGCGCCGAAAGTCTGGAGCGCTGCATGCGCTTTTCCGGCCCTTCGGTGTGGTTCACCGGCGCCAGTTGTCCGCGGGACACGGTGGAGGCCCTGTGCCGGCATATGCAGTCGGCGGAGATTCCGCCCGGGGACTGCGAGACCGCCTGCCGGCAGCGCCGGCAGGACGCCCGAACCCGGCTGGCTGCCACCGCCAATTCCGGCCAGGGCTGCCTCCCCTGGCTGGATTTCGCCCATGCGCAGTGCCGGCAGGGGTGCGGGGAATAGGCGTTCGTCTGGCATGACGTCTCCGGGCGCGATGGAAATCAACGATTACCCGTTGCAGATATTGGACTTTCGCCCCATTTTGCCACTGCCGCTTGACGCGGCCCCTGGGTGCGGAGTAGGGTATTTGCTCTAAGTCATGCTGATTGTTTAATCAATCAACGTACGGCATCCGCCGGTCTTGCGTCCACAACACGCAGCAGAAGGGGGAAGGAGAGTTCGCATGGTTCAGAAAACGCCCTACATCTGGTTTGATGGCAACCTCGTCCCCTGGGACGAGGCCCAGGTCCACGTCCTGACCCATGCCTTGCATTACGGCGTGGGCGTGTTCGAGGGCATCCGGGCCTACAATTGCGGCGACTGCTCCGCCGTGTTCCGCCTGCCCGAGCATGTGCGCCGGTTTTTCGATTCCGCCCGCATTCTGCGCATGACCATTCCGCATTCCGAACAGACCATCACCGATGCCATTGTGGATACCCTCAAGGCCAACAACATGAAGGAAGGCTACATCCGGCCGCTGTCCTTCTTCGGCGCCGGGGCCATGGGCGTGCTGCCCAAGGACAACCCGGTGCAGACCATCATCGCCACCTGGCCCTGGGGCGCGTACCTGGGCGAGGATGCGTTGGAAAAGGGCATCCGCGTCTGCACGTCCAGCTTCACCCGGCATCATGTGAACGTGATGATGACCAAGTCCAAGGCCGTGGGCAACTACGTCAACTCCGTGCTGGCCAAGATGGAAGCCGTGGACGACGGGTACGACGAAGCCCTGATGCTGGACACCAACGGCTACGTCTCCGAAGCCTCGGGCGCGAACATCTTCATCGTGCGCAGGGGCATCATCAAGACCACGCCGCTGACGTCCATCCTGGAAGGCATCACCCGCGACAGCCTCATGGTGGTGGCCAAGGCCATGGGCTACACCGTGGTGGAACAGCAGTTCACCCGGGATGAACTGTACGTGGCCGACGAAGCCTTCTTCTGCGGCACCGCCGCCGAACTGACGCCCATCCGCGAGGTGGACCGCCGCCAGATCGGCACCGGGGAGTTCCCCATCTCCCGCGCCCTGCAGAAGGAATTCTTCAAGGTGGTGCAGGGCCAGGACCCCGCATACGAAGGCTGGCTGCATCGCTACAGCTGCTAGGGCAAGTTATCTTTGA